>DAIESR010000389.1 GCA_027346205.1 Beijerinckiaceae bacterium | reverse complement strand
GGCGGCGCGGCGAAATGCCTGACGCTCAAGCTCGTCGAGAGCTGATGCAGACAATCATACTATACCCCGAACCCAAGTATTCTAAGGGAGTCCCCCTGCCCCGCTCTTCACCTCGCGGTTGAAAAGATCTTCATCACGACGCATGAAGACGTGATTGCGTTGCAATCTCATGCCACCATGCTCCCATGAAGAGGGGGAGCGAGGCATGAGCACCGACGACATATCGGAAACGACCGAGGCCACGATTAGTCGCCGCAACGCGATGGCGGGCCTCGCCACAATGATGATTCCGGCTGCAATTGCGGGAACCACGGAGCCAGCTGCCGCCAAAGCTCTTACCAAGCCCGCTACTGCGGAGGATGAGCGATTGATGCGCGAGGCGCTCGCGCTCGCCGCTAAGGGCGATTTTCCATTCGGTACTGTTATTGCGCGCGACGGAAAGATCTTGGCGCGCGGGCTCAATCTCGGCAAGCAGACACATGATCCGACCGCGCATGGCGAGATGGTGGCGATCCGCCGCTTTCTCAGCAGACAAAGCCCCAAGACACTCAAGGGAACGACGCTCTATACCTCAGGCGAGCCTTGCGCGATGTGCATGGGCGCCATTGTGTGGTGCGGCATTGCGCGCGTCGTTTACGCGGCTTCTGTCACCGAGATCGAAGCCCATCTCGGACAGATCAGAATTTCCTGCACCGAAATCGCACAGAAGACACCATTTGAAACAATCGAAATTACCGGCGGGGTACTGGCCGCCGAAGCGTTGAAGCTCTTCCGGTGAGCGGGGCGCAGCGATGATCATTCGGCTTTGCAAGACGGCACTCGTTGCGACTATAGCCGTGTTCTTCATAGTGGTTGCCATTGGCAATATCACCGATTACGGGACCAATTGGGTTTTCGTGCAGCATGTGCTCGCAATGGACACGATCTTCCCAGAATCGACATTGCGATGGCGGGCAATCACCGACCAAAGACTCGCGGCACTTGCCTATTGGTTCATCATCTCCTGGGAAATCATAACTGCCGCGATCCTCGCATTCGCGAGCCTGCGGCTGACGGGCGCGAGCCGCGATCGAGAGCTTTTCGCGCAAGCCAAGCCAATTGCCATTCTCGGTCTCACATTCGGCTTGTTGCTCTACGGTCTCGGCATCACCGTGATCGGCGGCGAGTGGTTCGCCATGTGGCAATCGAAGACCTGGAACGGGCTCGACAGCGCCGCGAGGTTTATGGTGCTCGACGGCGTCATACTGCTTGTTTTGTTAGCATCGGAAGAATGAGCGACCGCACAACTCGGACTTGGCACTATGCGGTAATCCCCGACATTCGGGGCCGCCCAAACCCGACTTTTCTGCGATTGCTTGCAAAGGCCGGACGAAGGTCTTAGATTGAAGTCCTTGTTGAGATCTTATTTTGGTACTTTGCTTGAACTTTCATGACTGACACCCAAGAAAAACAGCTGGTCGAGGCCTTACGGAAGGTCGACACGGACGGCGATATCGCGCCGGCTTACGTTCAAGATCCTATGACCATGGTGCTCCGTCAAAAGGCCATCCAAGCCGATCTGATGCGTTGGGACGATAGCCGCGGCTATTACGTCTTGACCGGCACAGGCCGTAGCCGAATTAGCGCGCGCAGCCGCGTTCCCGGCACTGTCATACGCTTCAAAGCGCGAAACGACTGAGACGTCAGAGAGCCGCACCGGAAATCCGATTGACGCGCAGCTCTAGAGCATGTCCCGGAAAAGTCTATCAACTTTTCCGGGACATGCTCTCGCGCTCCGCTTTCGCACGGCGTTTCGGCTTTGTGCCTTTTGCCGGGGCTTCCGAGTTCACCTGTGCCGAGCTGTTGCTCAGTCGCTCGATGCGGAAATTATCTCCTCCCGGGCGACCCATATTGATGGTAAACTGCGCCGCGACTGATTCCGAGACTTCGAACTTCGTTTCATGCTCGAGGATGCGTATCACGCCAATATCTTGTTTCGTGATATTTCCCCTGCGGCAAAGCATCGGCAATAGCCATTTCGGATCGGCGTTCTTTGTCCGGCCGATGTCGAGCTGAAACCACGCTACCCCACCAGGAAAACTCGCCCGCGATGTTTTTTGAGCCTTCGCCGGCGCGTTTTGCGATCCGCGCGTTCCGCGAGGCTCCGGACCATTTCCAGGATCGCTGACATCCTCCGGCACTGGAAGCCGCGATCGATAAACCCGCACCAAGGCTGCGCCAAGTTGTTCAGGCGTCCGCTCCGCGAGCAGCATTCTCGCCATCTCGAAATCTTCTTCGGAGGGCGGCTCCGTCACAATCGGGTCCAACAATAAACGCTCTTGATCGAGCTTGCGGATTTCCTCGGCTGTGGGTGGCCCGCTCCAAAAGGCGCGAACGCCCAAAGCGGCCAATAATTGCTCGACACGGCGGCGGCGCGAGACCGGCACAAGGAGCGCACTCACACCTTTGCGGCCTGCTCGGCCGGTCCGGCCGCTACGATGCTGAAGCGTCTCGGCGTCGTGCGGAAGCTCCGCATGAACGACCAGCCCGAGATTTGGCAGATCGATGCCGCGCGCGGCCACATCTGTCGCCACGCAAACACGCGCCCGTCCGTCACGCATAGCCTGCATGGATTGATTGCGTTCGTGCTGGCTCAATTCTCCCGACAAAAACACGGCCGAGAAGCCGCGCTCGAGCAAGATCGCGTGCAAATGCCGGACGGATTCGCGCGTGTTGCAAAACACGATCGCAGTCGGCGTCTCGACCAATCGCAGCAGATTGACGACCGCATGCTCCATTTCATTTGGAGCGACTCGAATCGCGCGATATTCGATGTCCGCGTGACCGCATTCCCTCCCTTCGACCTCGATCCGCAATGCGTTGCGCTGATAGCGCTTGGCCAAAGTCGCAATGCCCTTTGGCATGGTTGCGGAAAACATCAGGGTCCGCCGGGCGGCCGGCATAGATTCAAGGATGAATTCGAGATCCTCGCGAAAGCCGAGGTCGAGCATTTCGTCGGCTTCATCAAGGACGATCGCCGCGAGTCCGCCCAGAAGCAATCCGCGGCGCTCGATATGGTCGCGCAGACGACCGGGCGTTCCAACAACAATATGTGCGCCTTCCGAAAGCTTGCGGCGCTCGAGCCGGCTATCCATGCCGCCGACGCAAGATACGATCCGCGCACCGGTATACTGGTAAAGCCAAGTCAATTCACGCTCGACCTGCAGAGCGAGTTCACGCGTCGGCGCGATAATAAGCGCTACAGGCGCGGCAGCATCACGCATCTTCTCGTCATTGCCGAGAATCGTCGCGGCGATGGCCAAGCCATAGGCGACTGTCTTGCCGGAACCGGTCCGGGCGGAGACGAGAATATCCCTGCCCTCCACTTC
>DAIESR010000514.1 GCA_027346205.1 Beijerinckiaceae bacterium | reverse complement strand
AGGCCCGTATGCGCGGGACCAGTCGAACGATCCGACAGACTCAAATAGCGGTCGAGTATCTGGTCTTTGTTCTCGGGCGTGAACTTCGCGTCCTGAGCGAGGTTCGGCTGCATGATCCTGACTTTGACGGAAGCGATCGTCGCGGGCTTTGAAGTGGCGAGCCGCAAGGCACCGAAGATAGCGAGCCCCGCCAGCACCGCGGCCGCCACAACGAGACCTGCCGGAATCCGCTTGAGCAAGGGACTTCCAGGCACGGGCTTCTGGTCGGCGACCAGCGCCGGCGCGGCAAAGATCGCAATGGTGAGCACGGTGAGCCCGTAAAGCCCACCGATGGCGGCAAATTGTGCCAGCACGAGATGATCGCCGAGCGCCATGCCGAAGGCGTTCCATGGAAAGCCGGTGAACACATGTCCACGTAGCCATTCGGTAAAGCCGAGGCAGGCGGCAAAGGCGAGAATGCGGCTCGCACCCGGCGCCCAGAGGAGACGGGCAAGGGCGAAACCCAGCGCTGGGAAAAAGGCGAGCGCCGCCGGCAGACCGATGACGCCAAGCGGCAAGGCCCAGGCGAAATCATCGGGCTGGACGAGAAAGGCAGCACCGAGCCACCATAGGCCGGCAACGAAATAACCGAAGCCCCACCACCAGCCGGCGCCGAAGGCGCTTTTCAAAGAACTGGAGCGAAAGCCGCGACTGTGATCTTGGCAAGCATATGGCTTCGCGCTCGCGGCTCCGTCGATCAGCCACACGGCGACGGTCATCGGAATGATCATGGCCGGCAAGATATTGAAAGGAGCGAGCGCGAGCGCGCCGCTCGCCCCGGCGCAGAAAGCGATCAGGCGGCGGCGCCAGCCGCCCGAAAGAATGACCAAATCGGCGATCGAAGACATGCCGGCTCACTATACTCTGGCAGGCGGAAAGACTTCCGACTCGAAGGTTGATTTGGCGAAACTGAGGTCGTCGAGCGCCACAGCGAGAAAGTTGACCGACTTTCTCGGATTATGCCCGACATATTCGACCCCGATAGCCGAATCAAACCGACAGCGGAAAAGCAATTCCAATCTGCCCGAGCATCCATTTCCCAAGGCTTCGGCGGCTTGGCGCTGGCGCCGCACACAGCCGGCACTTCGCGGCACGCTCCATTATTGCGTGAGCGTGTAGAGAAAATCCTGCGCGTCTTTCGTGTCGATTGAGACGAAATGTTTCGTTAACTCGCCACCGCTCTCGCAATCGACGACATTCCCGGTCTTGAAGTCGCTATTGTGCGATGTGAATTTTCCCTTGCGAACACAAAAATAGCCCCCCGCTTGGTCTTTGTCCGCATTCCAGAGGCCGCCGACGTCGCCCTCCGCATAGAGGTAATAATATCGGCTGCTGAGATCGGCGTGAATAAGGATCTGGCAATCATATGGCCCAACGGCCCACCAGCCTTCCGAAGTCCACCCGTATTGATCATCATGATAACCGATCGCAACGCTCGCCATCTGATACGAGTGGTTGCACACCTTGAATTGTGCCCAGCTATTTGGTGCGAATGCACACAGACCAAGAAATACCGCTCCCGCGGTGACAATAGCATGCCCGTTCATGAGCTCCCCCCGAAATAAACTTGAGCTAGCGATCAAAAGCATTAATATTAAAAGTAGAGACTGGCTCTGCGTCCATTAATTCTCTAACTTTTTGAATTTAAGTTATCTCGGAGCCGTTTAGCGTGGAAACTAAACCTGAAACAGCTCAGGGACATGCACTAGCTCAATAAAAATGTAACCAACATATTCAGAGGGATCAAGACACTATCTATCGTTCAAGGTCTTCCGACCGTATCTAATTTTGCTCAGTATACAAACAGAATCGCCATTGTATACCGGCCTCCAGGCTCGACAAAAGCTTGCCAAAATATGATAGCGAGCCGATCGTGAGCATATTCGGAAAAAGGTTTCAATCGACGCTGCTGCGCCACGTGCCCAGACGAAGGTCAGGGAAAGCAGCGCCTACACTCCCTCGCGCCCGTCTCCGCGCTGGATCAGAGCGCAGCCCCTTTCGTGATCGGCGGCTGGGCGTCACGATCCTGCACCGGTGCGGTCTCTCTCTCATCGCCACCATGTCCCGAGGAGGATGGCTCGACGCCGGGGCGGATCCTGATCCGTTTCGCCCGGCGCGGATCAGCGTCGAGCACTTCGAATTCGAGACCGGCTTCGACGATGATCTCGCCGCGCAAGGGGACATGGCTGGCGAGACTGGTGATGAGACCGCCGAGCGTGTCTATGTCCTCGGCATCCATGATCGTCGTAAGATCCTGACCGATCGCTTCCGAGACATCTTCAAGACTGGCACGCGCATCGACGATGAAATTGCCATTGTCCTCTCGTTCGATCTTGGGACTCTCCTCCTCGTCATGCTCGTCTTCGATGTCGCCCACGATCATCTCGACGATGTCTTCGATCGAGGCCAGTCCGTCGGTGCCGCCATATTCGTCGATGACGAGAGCCATATGGGTGCGCGTCGCCTGCATCTTCACGAGGAGATCGAGCGCCGGCATGGAAGGCGGCACGAACAGCACCGGACGCACGATCCCCGCCTGCACCAAGGTCATTTCGTCCAGGCGGAGATGATTCGGCTGCGCCGCTGCGCCGCGCTTGAAATCATCCGTCGCCGCGGCGATGAAATCGACGAAATCGCGGATATGGACCATGCCGCGAGGGTCATCGAGATTTTCGGCCTGCACCGGCAGGCGCGAATGGCCGGCGGAGCGAAAGATCGCGAGCACGTCCGCCAATGTCGAAACGGAGCTGACGGAGATGATGTCCGCGCGAGGAACCATCACATCCTCCACCCGCACTTCGTGCAGCGACAAGACATTCTTCAACATCGCCCGTTCGAGCGGCGAAAAATCAAGGCCGCTCGACGGTTCTTCGAGCGCGTCTTGAATGTCGTCGCGGATCGATGCGCCGCCGAGGCCGAACAGCGAGCGCAGCCGATCGATCAGGCTCGGTCGGGCATGCGGCCTCTCATGTCCGTTGTCATTGTCTCCCGCGCGATCGTTTTGGCTCATGGTCATCCGTCACTGTCGACGAAAGCAAGGCGATAGGGATCGTCAATGCCGAGCGCCGCGAGAATCTCACGCTCGAGGCGCTCCATCGCCTCGGCCTCCGCCTCGCTTTCATGATCATGGCCGATGAGATGCAGAAGGCCATGCACGACGAGATGGGTGAAATGCGCCCGCAGGCTCTTGCCCTCTTCGTCGGCCTCGCGCGCCATGGTCTCAAAGGCGATGGCTATGTCGCCAAGAACCGACGTCGCGGCAGGATTGGCAGCGGCGGGAAAGGAAAGGACATTCGTCGGCTTGTCTTGGCCGCGCCAGCGGGCGTTCAAGCTACGAATGAAGGCGTCATCGCTCAGAAGCAGGCTGACCTCCGCGCCAGGAAAAAGCTCGACACGGGCATGTTGCAGCGCTGTTTCGATTGCCCTCTCTGCCAAAGCATCGGCTTCATCGAAAGCATCCCACAGCGGACTTTCGACGGCGATGTCTATGGCTATATCGGTACTAGGGCCAGGGTCGTTCATCGGCGCGTACCGCCGTTCGAAAAATTCGGATCGCGCGCGCGCGCTTCATAAGCGGAGACGATCCGTTGCACGAGGTCATGGCGAACGACATCGCCCTCGCTGAAGCGCACATGGCCGATCCCATCCAGCCCGCGCAACAGCCCGACCGCCTCGTTCAATCCGGAAACCTGGCCGGGCGGCAAATCGATCTGCGACGGATCGCCGGTGACGATCATGCGCGAGCCTTCGCCGAGACGGGTAAGGAACATTTTCATCTGCATGGCGCTTGTGTTCTGCGCCTCATCGAGGAGAACGCAGGCATTGGTGAGGGTACGGCCGCGCATGAAGGCCAGAGGCGCGACTTCGATCATCCCGGTCTGCATGCCGCGTTCGATCATGCGACCGTCCATGAAATCATTCAAGGCGTCGAAGATGGGCCGCAAATAAGGGTCGACTTTCTCACGCATGTCACCGGGCAGGAAACCGAGCCGCTCGCCGGCTTCGACGGCCGGACGCGACAGGATCAGCCGCTCCACAATGCCTTGCTCCAGCAAAGACACTGCATGGCCGACAGCAAGCCATGTCTTGCCCGTGCCGGCAGGCCCCTCGGCGAAGCACAGCTCATGCCGTTTCAAAATACGCAGATAAAGATCCTGTGTCGCATTGCGGGCACGGACGACACCACGGCGCCGCGTGCCGATCTGCTCGAAGACAGTGCGCCCGATCTCGGCATTGGGGAAAAGACTGCCCTGCAAAACGCCTTCCTGGATCGCGCCATCGACCTCGCCGAGGCCGATCGCTTGCCCGAGCTTCACCCGTGCGTAAAGATTTTCGAGCACTTGACGCGCCTGCTCGCAGGCCTCCACCGGGCCTTTGATCGTGACATGATTGCCCTTGGCATTGGCGAGAACGCCGAGCCGGCGCTCGACCTTGGCGAGGTTCTGGTCATATTGGCCGAAGAGCATGGAGGCGTGACGATTGTCGTCGAAGGCCAGAGTGATCTCGAAGGGATGGGTCACGGCCTTGTCCTGCATCCGCGAAGTTCCGTCGGATTGGATCAACGAGGAAAGTGAACGGTCTGATGATCTCAAGCCCTGGCCTCTTCGGCGCAGCTCGCAAGACTGCGGCGCCCGAACAATGAATTGGTGCCGACCCCGGTGATCTCGACCGGGAGAATCGCGCCGATGAAATGCTCCGGCGCATCGATCTGCACAGCCTGAAGATAGGGAGTCTTGCCCGCGATTTGACCGGCATGGCGGCCTTTTTTTTCAAAAAGCACATCGACCGTCCGGCCAATCATGGAACGGTTGAAGGCTTGGCGCTGCGTCTCGACGAGATCTTGCAGCCGGGCGAGGCGCTCGCGCTTTACCGCTTCTTCGACCTGGTCGGAACTCTCCGAGGCCGGCGTCCCCGGCCGCGGCGAATATTTGAACGAAAAGGTAGCGGCGAATTCGACCTCCCGGATCAGATCGAGCGTGGCTTCGAAATCCGCCTCGCTCTCGCCTGGGAAGCCGACGATGAAATCGGAGGAGAGCGCGATATCCGGCCGCGCATCCCTGATCCGCGCGACGATATCGAGATAATCCTTGCGCCGGTGCTTGCGATGCATCGCGGCGAGAATCCCGTCGGCGCCCGATTGCACAGGCAAATGCAGATAGGGCATCAACTGTGGCAGGTCGCGATGCGCGGCAATGAGCGCGTCGTCCATGTCGTTTGGATGGCTCGTCGTATAGCGCAGACGTGCAATGCCCGGCACATCGGCGAGGCGGGCGCAGAGCCTGGCAAGCGACCAGACCCGGCCGTCGGGCCCCTCGCCGTGATAGGCATTGACGTTCTGCCCGAGCAGCACGAATTCCTTCACCCCGGCGTCTGCGAGATCTTCCGCTTCCGCGAGAATGGCGGCGACAGGCCGGGACATTTCCGCCCCGCGCGTATAGGGCACGACGCAGAAGGTGCAGAATTTATCGCAGCCTTCCTGAATGGTGAGGAAAGCTGCCGGGCCGCGCTGGCGCGTGCGCTCCGGCAGAGGCTTGGCGAGATGATCGAACTTATCCTCGATCGGAAATTCCGTGTCGACGCCGCCGAGAGCCTTCCCGCCGCCGCGTAGCAGATCTGGCAGATGGTGATAATTCTGCGGACCGACGACCAGATCGACCGCCTTCTGCCGGCGCAGGATCTCGCCGCCCTCGGCTTGGGCCACGCAGCCGGCGACGATGATTTTCGTCGAAAGGCCGGCCGCACTCCGCTCCGTCTTCACCTTGCGCAACCTGCCAAGCTCGGAAAAAATTTTTTCCGCCGCGCGCTCGCGAATATGGCAGGTGTTCAAGATCACGACGTCGGCATCGTCCAAGCGCTCCGTTTCATCATAGCCTTCCGGCGCGAGAAGATCGGCCATCTTCTGCGCATCATAGGCATTCATCTGACAGCCATATGACTTTATGAACAATTTTCCACGCGGGGAGCCATCCTTGCCGGGGGTCTCATGCGAAGGAATCGTGGGCTCTCCCGTGCCAACGGGCGGTTGCAAAAATTCGGTCATGGTCCTCATATGCGTCCGAGTCTCCGCTTAGGCGCGGGGGAACGGCGGCGCGTATCCTTCCTTTTACCTCGAATTGGGCGCCATTTCCACGCCTCGTCTTTTGTCGGCAAGCTTTGCGCCATTTTGTCAAACGAAATCCCGCCGCAGCATGAGCGCTGCCTCAGAACTGCCGTCGGCCTTGCGGTAATAGGCTTTGCGCTCGCCGATCTGGTGGAAATCGAACTGAGCATAGAGCGCCAAAGCGGCATGATTGCCGGCCTCGACTTCGAGAAAGAGCACCTTCGCGCCGCGTCCCGCAAGCGACGCAAGATGCGTCGCAAGCAGAGCGCTGCCGACGCCTCTGCGCCGAAACCGCGGCGCCACGGCGATCGTCAAGATCTCGGCCTCGTCCACCACGAGGCGCGACAGGACGAAGCCGGCAAGCTTGCGGCTCTTCCCCCAGGGACCTGCTGCGACGGCTGCCTCGGCAATGACGTCGCGGCCGGCCAGCAGGCTTTCGAAATCGGCCTGACTCCAAGAGTGGGCGAAAGACTGAGCATGGATCTGCGCGCAATCCTGCGCCGACTGCGGCCCGATACGCCGAATGTCGGGTTGGCGCCTATGGTCGAAGAAGCCGAACATGGGATCACGTCGAGGCCAGGACGATCGGATTGCCCGACTGCGGCTTGGCATCCGGTGCTTTGAGATAAAGTGGCCGGGCGGGCACCAACGGATCGGCGAGCAGGCCGAGCCTGGCGACGAAGGCGATGTCCGGCGCGGTACCATCACCGACCAGCTCGACGGGCCGGCCGCTCGCCGAGGCTTCGACCGCGAGCATCGGCGCTCCGGACCCGATGAGACGGATCGGCAGGGGTTCCAAAGCCTCGATCGCATCATGGATCGTCATCAGGCACGGCGACAGCACCGCCCGTCCGTCCTGATCGAATGCGGCAATATAGATATTGCCGTGATGGGCGTCGATCGCGGCCACCACCAGCCCCGGCCTTTGTTGAAGGATGAGAGGCGCCGCCAACGCGGCGAGCGTGACCACCCCGACAACCGGCACATTGCGGGCGATGCCGATCGCCCGCGCCGCGGCAATGCCGATCCGTAGCCCGGTGAAGGAACCCGGCCCGACAGTGACCGCCACGCGCGACAGAGAGGGAAAGCCGCCCTCGACACGGGCCATCACACGCTCGATGAGCGGCACCAAGGCTTCGGCATGGCCGCGCGCCATCGCGATCGTTTCCATGGCTTCAGGCGCATCGGCGCCGGCCTCGAACACACAGGCCGAGGTCGCCTGAAGGGCGGTGTCGATCGCGAGGATTTTCATATCCGTCATGCCGCCGCCCGGTCCCCGCCTCCACGCAACTCGGGCTTGCCGGAGTTGTGCTGTTCAAAAGCGCAAGTCGGAAACAGCCGACTTGCGTATGGAGAGGGTAAAGGCGCCGGCCCGGTGTCCACAGGTACGTCAGACCTGCTCGACGGACTGAACGGCAGGCACATAATGGCGCAACAGGTTTTGAATGCCATGTTTCAAGGTCGCCGACGAGGATGGGCAGCCCGAGCACGAGCCTTTCATCGCAAGATAGACGATTCCGTCCCGAAAGCCGCGGAATTTGATGTCGCCGCCATCGGCCGCGACGGACGGCCGGACGCGCGTCTCGATCAGCTCCTTGATCGTCTCGACGGTTGCAGCATCCTCGGGTGCGAAGAATTCGTCGCCATCCGTCTGCGGATCGGCCAAGGCGCCTTCCGCGAGCATCGGCGCGCCGGAGACGAAATGCTCCATGATCGTGCCAAGAACGGCGGGCTTGATCTCCTGCCAATCGCCATCGGCCTTCGTTACCGAGATGAAATCGGAGCCGAAGAAGACGCCACTGACGCCGGGAACCTCGAACAAGGCTTGCGCGAGCGGTGATTTCGCCGCGGCCTTGCCGTCGCGAATATCGAGCGTCCCGGCGGACATCACGGCCCGGCCGGGCAGAAATTTCAAAGTCGCTGGATTGGGTGTGGTTTCGGTCTCGATGAACATGATCCTCTCCCAAGCTGCCGGGTCAAGGCCGGAGTTGGACGTCCCAAAGTTTGAGAACCCTTCTAAAATAGGGTGTGGCCGGGCTTAGGGGCAAGTTGTTTCAGCGGAGAAGGTGACGCGGCTCGGCCACACGGAGCTTTTTTTAGCGCAAGAGATTTTCATC
>DAIESR010000385.1 GCA_027346205.1 Beijerinckiaceae bacterium | reverse complement strand
GTAAGGAGCGATCCAATATCGGATTGTCCTGCAGCAATTCCGCCTGTTTGGTGATGGCGAGAAGCGCCTCGATCGCATCGGCCCATTCGGCACGGATACGTCCAAAAATCTCCTCCCGCAGAGCCTGGTCTGGTACCAGCTCGGCATAGCGCGAAGCGATCCCGATGTTGCTCTTGGCGAGCACCATTTCCATATTCGACAAGAGCATGCGGAAGAACGGCCATTCGCGATACATGTCCTGGAGGAGTTCCAGTCCATTTTCCGGATGGGCGAGCATGAAATCGCGATAAGCGGAGGCGAATCCAAACCAGCCGGGCAGCATGAGACGGCATTGCGCCCAGGAGAAGACCCAGGGAATGGCGCGCAGATCCTCGATCCGCCGTGTCTTGGTGCGCGAAGCCGGCCGGCTGCCGAGATTGAGCGTGGCAATCTCGGTGATCACTGTTGACGACCAAAAATAATTTTCGAAATCCGGTGTGTCATAGACGAGACCGCGATAGGCCTTGAAGGCCGCGTGCGATAATTCTTCCATCGCTGAGAGATATTCGAGCCGCGGCGCGTGATGCTCCGGCATCAGCAGTGTGGCTTCGAGGGTCGCTGAGACGAGGGTCTCGAGATTGCGCCGGCCGATCTCCGGATTGGAATATTTGCTCGAAATGATCTCGCCTTGTTCGGTGACGCGGATCTGGCCGCCGACCGCACCACTCGGCTGCGCCAGGATCGCCTCATAGCTCGGGCCGCCACCGCGGCCGACGGAGCCGCCGCGGCCATGAAACAGACGGAGCCTGACTCCATGCCGGCGGAAAGTCTCGATGAGGCTGATCTCGGCCTTGTAGAGTTCCCAGCCAGAGGTGATGAAGCCGCCGTCCTTGTTGCTGTCGGAATAACCGAGCATGATCTCCTGAACGTTACCGCGACTTTCGACGAGCCGGCGGTAGATCGGCAAGGAGAAGGCCTTTTCCATCACCTGCGCGCAATTCTGCAGGTCCGTGATGGTTTCGAAGAGTGGCACGATATCGATGTGGCTTTTTCCGTCGACCGTGATGAGGCCGACCTCCTTGAGGAGCAAGGCGAGTTCGAGGAGATCGGACACCGCCTCTGTCTTCGAAATAATGCTCGTCCTTATGGTCTCGTCACCATAAGCGGCGCGTGCTTCGACGGCGGTGTGCAATATGGCAAGCTCTTTGTCGGTCTCATCCGAATAGGTGAGGAACGGGGAGGCGAGGAGCTGCGGTGTTTGCAGCTCTTTGATGAGAATGTCGATACGCTCGTCTTCGCTGCGCGCGAGATAATTGGTTCCGGGCGCCACGACTTCGAGGAGTTCCGCCGCGGTGCGCTCATGCACATTGGAGTTTTGCCGCAGATCGAGACTTGCGAGATGGAAGCCGAAGCACTTGGCCGCACGCCGCAGCGCGCGCAGGCGTCCGCGCGTGATGATGTAGGAGCCATGCGCCCTGAGCGACCGGTCGATGATGTCGAGGTCGTGCCGGAACTCAGCGGCGTTCGAATAGGGCTTCATCTTGACTGGGCGCGTCCGGACCGGATGATGCTCGTCTATGGTGCGAAGCGTCGCCGCGATGCGTCCGTGGATGGCCGTGATCGCGCGGCGATAGGGCTCGGCCATGCGATGCGGCGATGAATCGGGCGAACTCCCTGCGAGATCGCGCAGCTCGCTCGAAACTTCGACGACTTGCGTGCTGATCGAGAGTTCGGCGCCGAGTTTGACCAGCTCGTCGAGATAGAATGTGAGAATGCGCGTGCCATGCATGGACACCGTCTGCCGCAGCACCGCGGCATCGACGTAAGGATTGCCGTCGCGGTCGCCGCCGATCCAGCTCCCGAGGCGCAGGAAGGAAGGGATCTCCTCATCGGCAAGGGCAGGTGCATATTCGCGCACCTGCCGCTCGACCATCTGATAAAGGCGCGGTACTTCGGTCAGGAACGTATAATCATAGTAGGAAAGCCCGTTGGAAACCTCGTCGAGGACAGTGAGCTTCGTTCGCCGCAGCAGGCTTGTCTGCCACAGGATTAGCACGGCGCGCCGTAACTGGTTCTCGAGTTCGTCTTCTTCGTCATGCGTCCATTGTTGACGTTCTCGCCGGTCGAGCAGATGGGCGATCGCCATCTCGCGCGTCATCGTGCTCTTGCGCCGCACCTCCGTGGGATGCGCGGTGAGAACCGGGACCATGAAGGCGCTGGCAAGGAATTCCCGCAATTGCTCGGGCGTGATGCCGGCTGCCTTGCAGCGCCTGAGGGCGCAGGCGAGCGTGCTCGGCCCCGGCGGGATGCCGGCGATCGCATCATTGCGATAGCGGCGGATATTGTGCAGATCCTCGGCAATGTTGGAGAGATGCGAAAAATAGCTGTAGGCGCGCACGATCTGAGCCGATTGCGCGGGCGTCAGCGATTCGAGAATATTTTCGAGCTGATGGCGGGCGGTCTCGTCGCCATCGCGATGGAAGCGCAGCGAGGTCTGGCGGATCAATTCGACGAGATCGAATATTTCGTCGCCCTGCTGCTCGCGGACCGTATCGCCAAGGATGCGGCCGAGCAGGCGGATGTCGTCCTTGAGCAGCCGGTCCTCATCGCGGTCGGCTGAAAACTCCGTCTTTTCCGCTTCCTTGTCCATCTACTCTCTCTGGCGGGTAGAGCCGATCCCATGTGACGGGTCAAATCGGCCACGACATTCCATATAGCCTCTGCGCAGGCGACTGCCGCCAGGGGACAAGCCCAAGCCGCGATCTGCGGCCTTGCTGCACCCGCTTACGCCAGAGTATTTGCGATGCGAATAGGTGGCTTTCCAAAGCCGAGCTTATCTCCCATCCATAGCCGACCAGTGATCCGCGCGCGACTGTTGCCGGGCATTTTCTGCCACCCTTTTCTGCTTTATGTAGGCGCATGCGTGACGAATTGACGAAACCATCTTCCGAGACAGCCACAGCCCAGATCGATCCTGTCGCCTTGGGACGCCGGAGCCTGACGACGCCGCTGCGTAAGCGGTTCTACACGACAGTGGAGGCCAAGCCGCATCAAGACGGCTTCGCGGTCGTACTCGATGGACGGCCGGTGCTGACACCGGCCAAGGCCCGGCTGTCGCTGCCAACCCTTGCCGCGGCAGAAGCGATCGCCGGCGAATGGCAGGCGCAGGGCGACGAAATCGATCCGACCGTGATGGTGCTCACCCGCATCGTCAATTCGGCCATCGATGGTGTCGCGCAGGCGATGGATGCCGTTGCGGAAGATATTGTCAAATATGCCGGCACCGATCTCGTCTGCTACCGCGCCGGGGAGCCCGCGAGTCTCGTAAAAGCGCAGGCAGCGGCCTGGGATCCGGTCCTGGCTTTTGCCGAGGTGGACATCGGCGCACGCTTTCTCTGCGCCGAAGGCATCATCCATGTCCAGCAGCCGGAATCATCCATGCTGGCGGTCCGTGCCAAGCTCGACCGCGTCACGGGCGTGGGCGCGGCGGCGCCGATCGCGCTCGCCTGCCTCAATGTGATGACCACTCTAACGGGTTCCGCACTCATTGCTCTGGCACGCGTCAGCGGTGCTATGACCTTGGAGCAAGCCTGGGAGACCGCCCATGTGGACGAGGACTTCCAGATCCAAATCTGGGGCGCTGATCAGGAGGCGATGGACAGGCGGGCGCGGCGCTGGGCCGAAATAGCGGCTGCGGATCGCCTGTGGCACCTTGTCCGTCTTTGAGGGTTAGGACGCTGTCACAGTCCTCGCCAGAGCGTCGGGCATAGAGAGTATCGCGCATGGCCTAGCGGGTCGTGATCTCGTCCCCCCGTCTTCGGTGCGCCGAGACATGTAGATCGCCCGCGCCCGCGGATCGCCGACAAAAGCCGGCTAGGATTTCCCCTGAAGCTCTTTCTTGTCGACATTGCACAAATGACCCTCGACGCCAGCGCGCTTACGCCAGGATTTGGCAATGGCGGGATATTTGATGTCGACACAGATTTTCGACACCGCTTGCTGAAGGTTTTGGCTGTCGCAGGCCGGGCAGGCCGGCACATCGGAACTGCGCACCAAGGTCTCGAAGTCCTTGCTGCAATCGTTGCAATGGAAAGCATAGATCGGCATGGGTCTTGTCCCGGGTCGTCCTGAACAGGTCTGGACTCGGCTGGAGAGCGAACATAACAAGCGTAGCCTTATCGGAAAAGCGGCAGAGCTTTTCCAGGGGGGCTGGGTCTAGCCGCGACCTTATGACCCAAAAACCGAATAGGCTTGAACATTGGCCCGGCAAAGTCGATTCTTGCCGGCTCGAGGTCGTGGCATATCCGAGAAAAAGCAAGTTTTGGGCCTTATTTGTCTCAATGAAAGCAGCCAACCTTCAGACCAAGTCGAATGCAGCCATGGAATTATGCCGCAATCCTTGTGTTCGTCGGTTGGGAAGCATAGGTTTCTGGTACATCTCACAAAAGGAGTTCGGCCATGGGAGGTCTGTCGATCTGGCATTGGCTCATAGTCGGAGCGGTTGTCATGCTGCTGTTCGGCGGCAAGGGCAAAATTTCTGTCATCATGGGTGACGTTGCCAAAGGGATCAAATCCTTCAAGAAGGGCTTGGCCGAGGAAGAGGCGAAACCTACGACCAATGATGAGGTTGCACCACAGCGGGCGATCGAGCATCAAAAGACCGCCGAGGCCACGAAGGTCTCCGAGCAGCAGAAGGCGAGCTGACGGCCTCGCCTCCGCGCTTGGATTTTTGAAGGCTCCGCGACCGCCCCATGTTTGAATTCGACGCCGCGAAACTCATTATCATCGGCATTGTGGCGTTGATCGTCATTGGGCCGAAGGAACTGCCGCGCGTCATGCGGCAGGTCGGTCAGGCTATTGCCAAGATCCGGCGCATGGGGTCCGAGTTCCAGTCTCAGTTCATGGATGCAATGCGCGAGGCTGATCTCGCCGACATCAAAGCCGAGGCCGCCAAGATTTCCGAGGCCGCCAGGCTCGATATTGGTACAGATCCGCTCGCTGGCATCAGGGCTGACTTGACCAAGGAGCTCGAAGCCCTGCCGGAGACCGAGTTGGAGTTCCCTCCCGAGGATCTCGCGAGCCATGCCGATCCCCTTGCCACGGCGTTGCGGAAAGACCCGGATGCCGCCGCTTTTGGAGCCGTCGAAATCCGCGAACTCGCGCCACGCCAGGAGCCGCTTCCCGATATGCCTTCTTCCTTGCCGGCTCAGACGCCAAACGCTGAACAGGAACTGGCGCCAAAGGCGGAGAAGGGCCTAGTAGCGCCGAAAGGCGAACAGGAACTGGCGCCGGAGCCCCTGCGCAACCGGGGCTAAGCCCGTGGTGCCCCTGATGCCCACCATTTTGTGACGGAAGCCGGATGTCGAAAACCGATATAGAGGCGACGCAAGCGCCTCTGATGGACCATTTGATTGAGCTCCGGGCGCGGCTCATCAAGGCCCTTGGTGCCTTCGTCGCGATGTTCTTCATTTGCTTCTTCTTTGCGAAGAACATCTACAATATTCTTCTCGTGCCCTACGAGCGCGTGGCTGGCCCCGACGCCCGCCTGATCTATACTGCGCCGCAGGAATATTTGTTCACCGAGATCAAGGTGGCGATCTTCGCCGCGGCCTTCCTGGCCTGTCCGGTAATCTTCGCGCAGCTCTATGCTTTCGTTGCGCCAGGGCTCTATAAGCAGGAGCGTAAGGCTTTCGCGCCTTATCTTTTTGCGACCCCCATCTTTTTCGCGCTCGGCGGCATGCTCGTCTATTTCATCGTGATGCCGAACCTGCTGGGCTTTTTCATTGGCATGCAGCAGGCGAAAGAGCCGGGGCGCGCGCAGATCGAGCTTTTACCAAGAGTCAGCGAATATTTGTCGCTGATCATGACTTTGATCTTCGCCTTTGGCATCACCTTTCAATTGCCGGTGGTTCTCACCCTACTCGGGCGGGTCGGTGTCGTCAGCGCGGATTTTTTGCGCCGGCAGCGACGCTATGCTGTGGTGCTCGTCTTTGTTGCCGCCGCGATGCTGACGCCGCCGGATATATTCTCCATGCTGGCGCTTGCTGTTCCTGCCATGCTCCTCTACGAGCTGTCGATCCTTTCGGTGCAGATGATCGAAAAGCAACGTGCCGAAGCGGCGACCGATGAAGAAGAGAGCTGATCTTGCGCGGTCCCCGTTGGCGGCGAATGCGCTGTCTGCTGCGTATGCGGGCCGGCTTATCACCTTGCCCTCTTTCCATGCCGTGAGAGGGAAGAGATCTTGCCATGTATGACATCAAATGGATCCGCGACAACGCCGAGACCTTCGATGAAGGCCGCAGACGGCGCGGGCTCGAGCCGCTGTCGGACACACTGATCGCCCTTGACGAGATCCGCCGTGCGGCGATTGCCAAATCGCAAGGAGCGCAGGAACGCCGCAATGCCGCCTCGAAGGAGATCGGCAAGGCGATGGGTGCCAAGGACATGGCTCTGGCCGAAGCCTTGAAGGCGGAAGTGGCGGAATTGAAAACCGCCTTGCCGATGTATGAGGGCGAAGAGCGCGCGGCGATCGAGGCTCTCGATAAGGCGCTCTCCGAAATCCCCAATCTGCCCTTGCCTGACGTGCCGTTTGGCAAGGACGAGAACGACAATCCTGAGCTGCGCGCCGTTGGTACGAAGCCGGAGTTCGCTTTCGCGCCGAAAGAGCATTTCGACATTGGCGAAGCTCTCGGCCTCATGGATTTCGAGACGGCGACGAAATTGTCCGGCGCCCGCTTCGTCGTGCTGAAGGGCGGTTTGGCGCGGCTCGAACGTGCGCTTGCGCAATTCATGCT
>DAIESR010000370.1 GCA_027346205.1 Beijerinckiaceae bacterium | reverse complement strand
TGAGGCTGGCTTTGACGGGGCGGGAGGCAGGGCCCGAGCTTGCGGCGCTTTTGCCCCTCATCGGCCGCCTTAATAGCGAGGCCCGACTATCCGCACGCTCCGCTTCGTCCCATCCGGACCCGTAACTTCGACGGTTTTCCCCTGACCTTGTGGAAAGGAGGCCGCCGGCTTCACGTCGCCTGTCGCGATCCCGGCCGAATCGTCGCTTGCCGTCGGCACGTTCTTGGCGGCCGCCGCATCGCGCGCTTCGGCGTCGTCGACGGATTTGTCTGCCTTGCCCTTGCCCGTAGCCTGCATCAGTTTCGTGCGCTGTGTCGGGGTGAGGTTCGGACGTGACATCTCCGCCGATTTTTCCGGCGTCACGATGATGTCGCCTTTGCGCTCATGGCCGAGGACGCGCTCTGCATTCGCAAGCGCTTGCGCCCAGGATTCGCCCGGTGGCTTGCAGGTGCAGCCGGGTTCGAGCTTCTTTTCGAATTTGAGCGCGTTAGGCAAATCCATATAGGGCGTGCCGTCGAGGCTGACCGCAGTCTTGACCTCTTGTCCCGGCACGCGCGTATAGACGCGCACCTCCGCATTCGGACAGGAGGCCTTGCAGAGTTCTCTGAGAGTGTCTGGACTGCGCCGGGCGGAATAAATCAAAGGAAAGAAGCCGCCGTCGCAGGTGCGCACGCATAAGGCTTCCGAGCCACCGGTGGGCCTTTGATCTACCGGCGGAAGCGCTTGCTCATCCGGAGGCAATTCCGTGCCGTCGGAGGCGGGGTTTCCACCGCCGAAGAGCGATTCGAAAAAGCCGCGTGGCCGAGGCGGAGCCGGCCGGCAATAGGCATTGTAACGCGCCATGAGCGCCTGCTTCGCGGGCGAGTTGTCGATGCGTGCGGCGTTCGCCTCCAACTGCCCGAGATTAGCCCGCATCCTTTGGACTTGCGCGTTGAGCTGCGGACATTGTGGCGGCGGAGGGCTACCGAAAAAGAGAAATTGCCGGCGATCGCAGCCGATCGATCGGGTGTATTCGGCTTGGCGCGCAAGTTCATTGCGTTGCTTGCGAATCGCGTCGGCATAGGGATTGGACTGCGCATTGGCGCGATCAATCGCCTGGATCTGGCCCAGGAGCTGTTGGCAATCGGCATTTTGCGCCAAGGCAGCGCCAGCCCATACGCAGAGCGCCGTCGCAACGACGACACCGAGGCCGAGGCGCGAGAGGACACGGCCTTCAGAGCGCAGGGAACGATATGAGAGCTTCATCTTTGCTCGTTTGTGCATACGTATTGCCGGCGTGACGGCGGCTCGCGAGAGTACGGCTCGCTGATTCGATCGATCTGAGCGCGAAATGCCATGTCAATCTTTCGCATGGATCGGTGCGTCTTGCCCGCAAATTTCCTCATTCGTGACGAAAGCCCGCCGCCGGCGGCGCGGAAATGGCGTCTATCGATGATCCAAGGAGAGAATCCCGGGATGGAAAGTCGATCTATCCTTATTCGTCATGATCTGTCGACCCGTCCAAATTCGTCAAGGCGAAGCCTGTCCGGCTCATCTGCGAGGCACTTCACATGGTCTGCCTGTGGGCATGGGTGCCAGCCGATCTTGTCTTTTGTTTCGCACCAGACTTGTCCCGCGGCCGGTTTGAACCCGCGGGTTTGATGCTGAAGAGCCGATTTGTTCGGACTATTTGGATTGCGAGCGAGTCTAAATAGTCCGAACAAATCGGCGCGGTCTCGAATAGATAGAGGATGTCCTCAATGGGACCTCGAATATATCCGGTGTCAGAATGTCGGAAAAGTCATTCGGCTTTTCCGGGACATGCTGTAGGAGCCTTCTCCCATGATCCTGTCGATTTTGCGGCCGAGTGCCCTCGGCCTCCTGAGCCTCGGCCTCGCCGCCGCGGCGCCGCTCAGTGCTTCCGCAGAAGGGCCGGAGTTGATCTTTCGCAAATCCACCGTCTTCAAATGGCTGACGCCGGACGATAAGCTTGCGATCTAGGCGATTGATGATCCAGACGTCGAAGGGGTGGCCTGCCATTACACCGTGCCGGAAAAAGGTGGCATCAAAGGCACTCTCGGCCTCGCCGAAGAAGTCTCGGACATATCGCTCGCGTGCCGGCAATATGCGCCAATCGTCTTTAAGCAGAAATTCGCGCAAGGCGACGTGGTATTCCGCGAGCGCCGGTCACTCTTCTTCAAGAAGATGCAGATCGTACGCGGCTGTGACAAGAAGCGGAATATCCTGATCTATATGGTCTATAGCGACAAGCTGATCGAAGGCTCGCCGAAGAATTCGACATCGACCGTGCCGATCCAACCCTGGGGACAACAGACGAATGTGCCCAAATGTGCCGATTGGGTGAAGGGCTGAGCGCGGCTTGGCCTGGGTCATCGCTTTTCCGTTCACCGGGCGTCGGACAAAAAGACCCTTCGTGGCAAAAAGAAAGAGCGGCCCAAAGCTCTTGGGCCGCTCTTCCAGATCTCATTCCGACGCGGCGCCGCGCCTATGTGAAGAATATCAGTGCA
>DAIESR010000363.1 GCA_027346205.1 Beijerinckiaceae bacterium | reverse complement strand
GCGCCTCTTCCCACGGAGGGACTCGCGGTGCGGTCGACGTCGGAGACATTCCGTGCCGTGGCCGTGCCTGCGCCGAGCCCAGATGGCGATGTCCCTTTGAGCTATGATACCATTGTTGCAAGCAAGCTCCAGCTCGCCCGGCGATTTCCGCCGGAAGCCCGTGCGCGGGGCGCGCATGGTGCTGCGATGGTCGCCTTTCTCCTCAATGGGAAAGGCGAGGTCGTGAAGGTCAAATTGCTGCGATCTAGTGGAGATGCGGCTCTCGACGTGGAGAGCTTGGCGATGGTCGTGCGTGCCGCGCCATTTCCACCGCCCCCGCCGGGTGCGGATAGGGAATTCGCCATCGTGGTCGATTTCGATCCAAGACAATAGGACTGTTCGTTTCACCCTATTGCTTCGATCGCCTGCGTCAGACGCGCGAGATCCTCGTCGCGCGACAGGCGGTGATCGCCGTCCTTGACCAAAGTGAGCGTCACGGGGTCGCCGGCGAGATGTTCGACGAGCGTCATGGCGTGCTGCCAAGGCACGTCTTCATCGCGCATGCCCTGCAGGATATGCACGGGACAATATGTCCTGATCGTCTCGCCGAAGAGCAGATGTTGCCGTCCCTCTTCGATCAGATTGCGCGTGATCGGATAGGGTGTGTCGGCATAGGCCGAGGCGCGCATCCAAACGCCATTTTCGTCGAGTTGTTGGCGCGCCTCTGGCGGCAGCCGTTCGTAAATGAGCTTTTGCGTGAAATCGACGGCAGGCGCGATGAGGACGAGGCCGGCGAGGCGCTCTATCTCGCCGGATTCGGCGAAGGCGCGGGCGCACAGCAACGCCAGCCAGCCGCCCATGGAAGAGCCGATCAGGATCTGCGGGCCTTCGCTTGCCGTGCGAATGACCGCGAGCGCTTCTTCGAGCCAGCGGCCGATGGTACCCGTTTCGAAACGGCCTTCGGAGAGGCCATGGCCGGAATAATCGAAGCGCAGGAAACCGCGCCCTCGGCGCGCCTCCCATTGGTCGAGGCACGTCGCCTTGGCCGAGCCCATATGCGACATGAACCCGCCGAGCCAGACGAGGCCTGGGCGCGTGGCGCCTATATCCAGCGCGGGACGCCGCAGAAACGCGATGTCGCGGCGCGTTTCACCGTCTCCGACAGGAAGGAATTGTGGATGAAGCTCTTGGGCCTCGATCTCGATTTGCTCCGGCTCCTGCTTCACCCTTATCCTCATCCTTGATCCGATGCCAGACGATCCAATCTGTCGCCGAGAGCCCGACGAGGCCTACCGCGCCAATGCCACGATTTTCGCCTTCGACATCGCAATATGACCGGCTTGAGCGATGGCAAGGCGCTGCCAGCGGCGTGGCTGAATTGAACGGGCGGCGCAAGCATCCTCTGGCCGGGCGCACCATCCTGCAGATCATTCCCGAATTGAACAGCGGTGGCGCCGAGCGCGCGACGATCGACATTGCCGCGGCACTTGCTGCGGTTGGCGCCAGACCTCTTGTCGCGAGCGAGGGCGGGCGCATGGTGAGTGAGCTGCAAGCCGAGGGTGGGATCTGGCTGGCTTTTCCGGCACGCACCAAGAACCCCTTCGCTATGCTGATGAATCAGCGCCATCTCGCGGAACTCATTCGCGCTGAATCTGTCGACCTCGTCCATGTGCGCTCGCGTGCGCCGGCCTGGGTCGCTTTTGGCGCGACGCGGCGAACGGGAACGCCCTTCGTCACCACTTTTCACGGCGCCTATTCCGGCAGCTCGGCGCTCAAGCTGCGCTATAATTCCATTATGGCGAAGGGCGATCTGGTCATCGCTAATTCGGCCTTCACCGCCGAGCGGATCGCGCGGCTCTATCCCTTTGCCGCTGAAAAAATACGGATCATCGAACGTGGAATCGATTTCCGCATCTTTGATCCGAGCACGGTCGATCCGACGCGCGTGCAGGCTTTACGCGAGGCTTGGCAGGTTGGCCAAGGTGAGCGGATCATCCTGCTCGCAGCGCGGCTCAGTCCCTGGAAGGGCCATAAGATCTTGGTCGAGGCGGCGCAGCGTCTGATGGCGAGAGGCCTTTCCGACACAAAATTCATTTTGGCAGGCGACGAACCGGGTCACAATTCCTATTTAAAGGATCTCGACGCCGCCATCGCCAAGGCGGGGCTCACCGGAATCGTGCGGCGCGCCGGCCATTGCGCCGATATGCCAGCAGCGCTGCTGGCAGCGGCGCTTGTCGTCGTGCCGTCGACCGAGCCTGAGGCTTTTGGCCGGGTGGCTGCGGAAGCGCAAGCCATGGGCACGCCCGTGGTGGTCGCCAATCTCGGCGCTTTGCCGGAAGTCGTTCTCGCGCCACCCGAGGTTGATGACTCGGAACGCACAGGCTGGCGTGTCGCGCCTGGGGATGCGCAAGCCTTGGCCGAGGCGATGATCATTGCTCTGGAGCAGGGCGCGACGGCGCGCGAGGCTTTGGCGGCACGCGCGAGAACTCATGTGCTGCGCCGATTTTCGGTGGAACGCATGCAAAGCGAAACTCTCGCCGCCTATGCGGTGTTACTCGCATCTGAGGGATGAGGTATGCCGGGCGAACTTAAAGTGTTTTCCACTCGATCAAATGATTTCTTTCGATCGAGTGGAAAACACTCAGAATCAATGCGTTGGGGCATATCTGGGAAAACTCTATCAACTTTTCCGGAATATGCTCTAGCCCGAATCTTGCTCAAGGATTGGAGACAATTGAAGATAGAATCCAATAGGATTGAGAGCTTTGACGCTTGGAAACAAGAATTTGGGCGTGATGACATTGGTGCGAGATCGCTGACGCCGCGATGGCTGCACTGGCCAAGGCAAGCTTCGGGATCGTCGAGTTCAGCCGAAAATCAGCGGCTTGCTAAGGTTCCATTGACTTCGTCCGCCATTGCAACAATGCTCGCCACGGGTTCGGCCTTTCCCGCCAAAGGACAATTTACGATTCGTGTCGGGACCGCCGGGTTCGATTATTTACAAGAGGAGACCGCACCATTCGCCGTCCTATGAAAAGTACTCAGGCTCCGCAGAAGGAGGGGCCCCGTACCAACCGAGAAATCCGCGCTCGCGAAGTTCAGCTCATCGATGCTGAAGGCCATAACCGGGGCGTCGTTCAGATCCAGGAAGCGCAGCAAGCCGCCGACGAGGCGTCGCTCGACCTTGTGGAGATCGTTCCGACCGCCGAGCCTCCCGTCTGCAAAATTCTCGATTACGGCAAATTCCGCTTTCTTGAGCAGAAGAAGGCCGCCGAGGCGCGCAAAAAGCAGAAGGTCGTGGAGATCAAGGAGATCAAGCTGCGGCCCGGCATCGACGAGCATGACTACGACACCAAGATGAAAGCGGTCCGCCGCTTCTTCGAGGAGGGTGACAAGGTCAAGGTCACTTTACGCTTCCGCGGTCGTGAAATGGCGCATCAGGACATCGGCTATAAGCTTCTGGAGCGGGTCAAAGCCGAAACCGGTACTTTTGCCAAGGTCGAAATCGAGCCCTCGATGGAAGGGCGCCAGATGGTCATGATCCTGGCGCCGAAATGACGTGAGCGTGGCAGCTGTGCCGCGCTTGCTTTGAGTGCGGCTTTGCGCTTATAAACCCGCCTTCGAACCGCCCGGCTGAAAGGGCTGCCGCGGCGGTTCTTTCGCTCGTTCGGCAACGAACGCGAGCGGTTTGCCTGCTCAATCGAGCAAGGCCCCGCCTAAAAAAACAAGGCGGATGTCCGTGTGATGGCTGGCCGTTTCGGCGCCGGAGCGATGGATTCCGCACTGATGGAGACGAGCAAATGCCCAAACTGAAGACCAAATCGGGCGCCAAGAAACGTTTCAAGGTGACGGCGACCGGCAAAGTGATCTATGCCCAGCGCGGCAAGCGGCATGGCATGATCAAGCGGACCAATAAGCAGATCCGCAATCTGCGCGGCACCAATGTTCTGTTCAAGAGCGATGGCGACAATGTGAAAAAGTACTTTCTGCCCAACGCTTGAAAGTCTTCACAGTCCGTCTATCCTGATGTCGTCGAATTCGGAGATCTGACATGGCTCGCGTCAAGCGTGGCGTCACCTCGCATGCCAAACACAAAAAGACCCTGAAGGCCGCTGAAGGCTTTTACGGGCGCCGCAAGAACACGATCCGTGCCGCCAAGGCCGCCGTCGATCGTGCGATGCAATATGCAACCCGCGATCGCAAGGTGAAGAAGCGCGTGTTCCGGGCGCTTTGGATTCAGAGGCTCAACGCCGCGGTGCGGGAATTTGGCCTCACCTATTCGCGCTTCATCGATGGCCTCAACAAGGCGGGTATCGAGATCGACCGCAAAGTGCTGTCCGAACTTGCGATCCATCAGCCGGAGGCCTTCAAGGCCATTGTCGAAAAGGCGAAAAGCGCGCTGCCGACAAGCGCCTGATGAGGCGTCCTCGATTGGAACGCGGCGATCCACCGCGATCGCCGCGTGCCAAAGGTACTGCCAAAAACCGGTATATTGCTCTATTCGATGTATGCATGCGGCTGATGCAATAGCAGACGGCGGTGTCGTCGTTTTACTGCGCGCTATGTCTGGGGCGTTGGAGCATGTTCCGGCACGTCGTGCCTCGGATCTTCGTGGCTGCGCTTTTCTTTGTGCCCGCTTTCTCAGTTCTGCGGGCGGCGCGAATCCACACTGAGCTGCATGCTCTTGCGGTGGCTGCGCTTGCCGATGTGCGCGCCACGCACATGACGATATGCGTGGCGATAATGTGCCCGATGATGACGATGATGCTTTGTAAAACGCTGGCCTGTTGTGCCGAGCCCGGCGGGCACGGGCTTGAGATCAGGCTCATGGGCAACCGGGCCGAATGACGCGAGGCATCTGTTATAGGCATCGGCCGCCTGGATCTTCTCGCAATCCTGGATCGAGCCTGTGGCGGCGTTTCCCGACTGCGCCGCAAGGCCAAAAGTAGTGACGATCAGGATCAGCGGCAGATATCGCAAGAGTTTCATCCTCTCAGGTGAGCGCCGGTCTTTTTGCTGACTTCCGTGACGATTTTCCCCGCAATGGCGTCGATCTCCGCTTCGGTCAGTGTTTTCTCGCGCGGCTGCAAGGTCACAGCGATGGCGATCGATTTCTTGCCTTCTGGAATTCCTTTGCCTTCATAGAGGTCGAACACGGTCACCTGGGTGACGAGCAGTTTATCGGCCGCCTGCGCAGCCTTGACGAGATCGGCGGCCTTCACGCCGCGATCGACGATGAAGGCGAAGTCGCGTTCGAGCGGCATGAATTCCGAAAGCTCGAGTTTCGGCTTCGTCTTTGTCGGCTTCGATTTCGGCGCTGGTATGTCGTCAAGCAGGATTTCGAACCCGACGATAGGGCCTTGGACATCGAGCGCTTCGAGTGTGCGTGGGTCGATCTCGCCGAAATGCCCGATGACATTCTTCGGGCCGAATTGCAGCGTGCCACTGCGGCCGGGATGGAACCAGGACGGGCCGCCGGACACGAGCTGCAACCCGCCGAATGGCACGCCCAGCGCAGTGAGAAGCGCGAAAACATCGGCCTTTGCATCGAATAAATCGACCGGCGCGCTGCCTGCCGCCCAATGCCGGCCGGGGCCGGCGAGCCGTGCCGTGCCGCGCCTGATACCGCAGGCGGCGGTCTTCTGATCGGTCGGTTCCGCGCCCTTGAAGATTTGGCCGACTTCGAAGATCGCGAGATCGCCGAAGCCACGATCGGCATTACGCTGGGCCGCTGTGATCAGGCCGGGCAGAAGAGACGGCCTTATATCGGAGAGATCGGCGGCGATCGGATTGACGAGCGTGAGTTCCGTGGCGCCGCCGCCGAAAAGCGCGGCACGTTCATGCGAGAGAAAGGACCAGGTGACGGCTTCGACGAGTCCATTGGCTGCGAGCGCCCGTCGTGCCGCGCGCGTGTGCTTTTGCATGAGGCTCAGCACAGGGGATGCGATCTTCGACTCTTCCCGTGGCAGCGGCTGCGCCGCGATCCGGTCGAGGCCGGCGATGCGGACAATCTCCTCGACGATATCCGCCTTGCCGGCGATGTCGGGCCGCCAGCTCGGCGCCCTCACCATCACGAGATTGCTGTTGCCCTCGACCACCGCCAGACTGAAGCCCAGATGCTCCAGAATGGCGGTCATCTCGGAAATGGGGAGTTCGAGTCCGGTCAGGCGCTGCACCTCGCTCCAGGGAAAGAGGAGGCCGAACGTATCCGTCGGCACCTTGCCGGCGAACACGGTTTGCGACGGGGTGCCGCCGCATAATTCCAGCACGAGTTCGGTCGCATAGTCGAGCCCCGGCAGGCAGAAGGCCGGATCGATGCCGCGTTCGAAACGATAGCGCGCATCCGAGACGATGCCGAGCTGGCGGCCGCTGCGGGCGATATTCGCCGGGTCCCAGAGCGCCGATTCGATCAGCACATCGGTCGTGCCTTCGTCGCAGCCGGAAGCCTCG
>DAIESR010000360.1 GCA_027346205.1 Beijerinckiaceae bacterium | reverse complement strand
AGACCGGTCAAGGAAGCGACATCGGCGACCGTCGCCAGCGCCACGAGATCGAGACCGGCCAAGAGATCGGGCTCGGGCCGCGCCGATGTCCAATAGCCGGCTTCGCGCAGCCGCCGGTTCGTGGCCACCAGAGCCATGAAGACCACACCAGCGGCGCAAAGCTGACCGAGGCCGGAAAGATCATCCTGCCGGTTCGGATTGACGACGATCGCTTCGGGCAGATGTTCGGGCGCCTGATGGTGATCGAGGACGATCACGTCGAGGCCGAGTCTGCGCGCCTCGGCGAGCGGCTGATGGCTCATCGTGCCGCAATCGACGGTGACGAGGAGCTTCGCGCTCTGCTCCGCCAGAGCCGCGATCGCCTGAACATTCGGGCCATAGCCCTCGAAAATGCGGTCGGGAATATGGATCAGAAAAGGCGTGCCGGCAGCGGAAAGAAAATCGGCGATGAGCGCCGAGGAACAGGCGCCATCGACATCATAATCGCCGAAGATCGCGACAATCTCGCCGGCCTCGATCGCTCCGGCGAGGCGCGCGGCCGCAGCTTCCATATCGACGAGCGACAAAGGGTCCGGCATCAGCTGGCGCAGGCTCGGATCGAGATGGAGCGCCGCCGCCTCTGGCAGCACGCCGCGCCCGGCGAGCACGCGCGCCAGGAGATCGGAATGGCCCTGGAGCTGCATCATGGCCGAGGCGCGTGCCTGGCCCGCCAGGTCGAGCCGATCACGCCAGGGCCGGCCCAGCACCGAGCGCTCGACACCGAGGAAAAAACGATTTTTTGGCAGAAGCAGAGACTCGTCCACGCTGAAGTTTAGCCGGTCGGGAGCGGAAAATCAGGCACAAAACACGAAGGGGCGACACCTACATCACTGGAGCCGTGCAAAAAGGTCCGACAGATCAACTTGCAGAGCAATCGGGTGAAGCGATCGCCGGCCCCAAATTCGGGGTCCACTTCAGGAACCTTTCACCCGATTACCCTAGTTTATTCCCCATGTATGGTAGGAAGAGGCTACTTCCAAATTCTTATGTTTCATACTTTACAACATAAACATATCTTTATATCTTTCGCTCAGATCATGAGCCCTGATATGCCCCAAAGCCCTGATGGCGCCGCCTTCGAAACCATCCTCACCGCCCTCACCGCTGCGGGCGAGGAGACGCGGCTGCGCCTGCTCGCGCTTCTGGCGGAAGCGGAGCTGACGGTCAGCGAACTCGTCACCATTCTGGGCCAGTCGCAACCCCGCATCTCGCGGCATTTGAAGCTTTTGGTCGAGGCCGGTCTCGTCGAACGGCATCGCGAGGGCGCCTGGGCGTTTTTCCTGATGGCGCATCGCGGCACCGCCGCCGCGCTTGGCCGCGATATTCTCGCCCGCCTCGCCGCCAGCGATCCCGTGCTGAGCGCCGATCGCGCGCGGCTCGCCGAAGTGCGGCGCGCGCGGGCCGAACAGGCCGCCCGCTATTTTGCCGCCCATGCGGCGGATTGGGATCAATTGCGCGCGCTCCATATCGCGGAAGAGCGCGTCGAGGCCGTGATCCACGACATGATCGGGGAAGCGCGGATCCACAATCTTCTCGATCTCGGCACCGGCACCGGCCGCATGATCGAGCTGCTCGCTCCGCTCGCCAACCGCGCGATCGGCATGGATCAATCGCCGCAAATGCTCGCGCTCGCCCGCACCCGCCTCGAAAAGGCCGGGCTGCGCAATGTCCAATTGCGGCAGGGCGACATATATGCGCTGCCGGTGGAGCGGGATTTCTACGATCTCGTCATCATTCATCAGGTGCTGCATTATCTCGACGATCCGGCCCGCGCCGTGCGCGAGGCCGTGCGCGCGCTGCGGCCCTCCGGCCGTCTCCTCATCGTCGATTTCGCGCCGCATGAGGAAGAGAGCTTGCGCGCCAATCATGCGCATCGGCGCCTCGGCTTTTCGGCGGAAGAAATCGCCGAACTGATGCAGGACGCCGGACTCGACGTGATCGAGCGCCGCGATCTCGTGCCCGATAAAAATGAAGGCGGCAAGCTCACAGTCTCTTTGTGGCTCGGCCGCGACCGCCGCGTGATCTCCGATCCGCTGCCGCTCACTCTGGGGGAATTCGCTTGATGGATCTGGCCGCTTCCGCTCATTCTCTGCCGCGCGCGTGCCACAGCACCTGCTCGGGCATCGATGTCTCCTTCGAATTCTTTCCGCCGCAGACGGAAGAGATGGAGGAGATTCTCTGGACCTCGATCAATCGGCTCGGCCCGCTCAGTCCGTCCTTCGTTTCGGTCACCTATGGCGCCGGCGGCAAAACGCGCGAGCGCACCCATGCGACCGTCGCCCGCATCTTGAACGAGACGAACATCAAGCCGGCCGCCCATCTCACCTGCGTCGGCGCGAGCCGCGTGGAGGTCGATGCCGTCGCGCGCGCCTATTGGGAGATCGGCGTCCGCCATATCGTCGCGTTGCGCGGCGATCCGCAAAATGGCCCGGGCACGAGTTTTGTGCCGCATCCCGAAGGCTATGCCAATTCCACGGCACTCGTCGCCGGACTTAAAAAGCTCGGCGATTTCGATATTACGGTCTCCGCCTATCCGGAAGGCCATCCCGAAAGCCCTTCCGTCGATCGCGACATCGATGTGCTGAAAGCCAAAATCGATGCCGGCGCGACGCGCGCCATCACCCAGTTCTTCTTCGAAAACGAGGTCTATCTGCGCTTCCTCGAGAAGGCGCGGGCGAGCGGCATTACCATCCCCATCCTGCCGGGCATCGTGCCAGTGCAGAACTTCAAGCAGACGGCGAATTTCGCACGCAGAGCCGGCGCCTCGATCCCGCAATGGCTCGCCGACCGTTTCGAGGGTCTCGACGATGATCCGACGACCCGCCGCCTGATTGCGGCGACGATCGCCGCCGAACAGGTCTTCGATCTCGTCGATCAAGGGATCGATCATTTCCACTTCTATACGATGAACCGCGCCGATCTCGTCTTTGCCACTTGCCATCTGCTCGGCGTCCGGCCGAAGCGGCAGGAGGCGTACCACGAACAGCCCTCATCCTGAGGAGCGCCTGAAAGGCGCGTCTCGAAGGATGGGAGCGAGAAACCTTCATGTTTCAGTTGCAAAATCCAGAGTGCGCTCCCTCGTCCTTCGAGACGCAGGCTTCGCCTGCTCCTCAGGATGAGGGAGCTCTTGCCTAGGTCCCGAGTTCCCATGACAACGATTTCAAAGACCTCCCCCCTCCCCGAAACCGACGCCGCCAACGCGCTGCACACTGCTGCGGCCAAGCGCATCCTCGTGCTCGACGGCGCCATGGGCACGATGATCCAGACGCATAGATTCAGCGAAGCCGATTTCCGCGGCGAAAGATTCAAGGATTGGCCGCGCGATCTGCGCGGCAACAACGATCTCCTGGTGCTGACCCAGCCCGATGCGATCCTCGCGATCCACCTCGCCTATGCGATGGCCGGCGCGGATATTATCGCCACCAATACATTTTCGACGACGCGCATCGCCCAGGCGGACTACGGCATGGAAGATCTCGTGCCGGAAATGAATCGCGAGGCGGCGCGCCTTTGCCGCGCAGCAGCTGACGAGGCACAAGCCAAGGACGGCCGCCGCCGG
>DAIESR010000331.1 GCA_027346205.1 Beijerinckiaceae bacterium | reverse complement strand
AAAGAAGGGCGCCCGATCGCTGATCGAGCGCCCTGGAGCGAAACATTGCTGGGAGGGGACCAGCAAAGCTGGCGTGACGTGACGGGGGGGATACGTCACGCCTGTGTATCGCTCTCCTTGAGGAAAGATAGGTGGCCACTTACCAGCCTGCAAGACACCGGAAAAAAAATCCCGTGCGGCGCGTACCCCTGATTCTTTTCTATTTCGACGAGCGGCTTCCATAGATTTGGAAGAGGGCAGGATCGGGTTTCTGGGTGAAATCCTGGTTGAACAGGGACACCAGCGTCTCATTGCCCTGCGGATCGGTGACCTGCCATTGCTTCAGCATGAACGTGGCTGGATCGAACATCAGCTTGATTTGCGACGTGCCGCCGAAGACTTGTTTGTCTTCGACGAGGATCGAAACATTATCCGGGTCACTCGACACATTCAGGAATTTGACGTCGCGGTTGAGGTCGATATGGTCCTTGAGCAGGAATTTGAGCGGCGTCTGCCAGATGAAATATTGCTGGACGCTGTTGACCTTGTGGTCGATCACGGCGACAGCCGTGCCGTCGGCGATGACGTCGAGCGTCGCCGGCGCGGCATATTCGAAACGCAGCCGACCAGGCTTTTGGACGAAGACCTTGCCTTCAGCGCGACGGCCGTCGCCGCTGATCTGGACGAAATCGGCAACCATCGTCTTCGTACTGTTGAAATAGGCATTGGCCTTTTGGATCGCCACCGCGGGAGCGATCGGCACAAAAGGCGTGGGCGCCAGCGTGCTGGCTCCAGCCTTGTTGTTCTGCGCCGGCTTCGACGCTTTGTGGTGAAGCATGAGCGCGGGCGCGGAATCGGCAGGCGTGGAATCGGCATGTGCGACGCGCACAAAGACTGCGTCACCGCCTGCCAGCCCCAGGATGAGGGCGCAAATCCACACTATCTTGCTGGTCATAAATCAAACCCCGCACAGGCCCATGCGACGCTATCCCGGAAAGGCGCCCGATGTTTACGCCAAGTGACTTGCCCCAAGTGACTTGCGCCGCGTCTTTGCCGGCGAGCCGATTCGCAGCGCGCGCCATTACCTCAGGCCAGGTTAGAGCCGATCCGGCCCATTTGGAATCGTTCGCGAGCCCTATAGCCGAGGCGAATCGTCTCTATATCAGAATGATAGAGCCTATCCATGAACGGAAAAGTCTAGCAACTTTTGCCGGATTTATTCTAATCAGCCGATGTGGCGGCAATAGGACCACGACAGCGCGTCCCCTGCCATATCAATCGTCGCCGCCCGGCTCGAAAGCGCCGCGGTCTATGCCGCCGCCGACGAGGATCGTTCTCTTGCCGGAATGATTGGCCGGGCTGACGACGCCTTCCTTTTCCATCCGTTCGACCAGCGAAGCGGCCTTGTTATAGCCGACCGACAGGCGACGCTGAACATAGCTCGTCGAGCATTTGCGGTCACGCAACACGATGGCGACCGCGCGATCGTAAAGATCACCCGATTCTTCGCTTTCGCCATAGGCGGGCGCTTCACCATCTTCGCCGCTCTCGCTATCCTCCACCGTGATGGCGTCGAGATATTCCGGCTGACCCTGGCTCTTCAAATGCGCTACGATCTTTTCGACTTCATTGTCGGAGACGAAGGGGCCGTGGACGCGCATGATACGGCCGCCGCCCGCCATGTAAAGCATGTCGCCCTGGCCGAGCAATTGCTCCGCCCCTTGCTCGCCGAGAATCGTCCGGCTGTCGATCTTCGAAGTAACCTGGAAAGAGATACGGGTCGGGAAATTGGCTTTGATCGTGCCGGTGATCACATCGACCGAAGGCCGCTGCGTCGCCATGATCAGATGGATGCCGGCCGCGCGGGCCATCTGCGCCAGCCTTTGAATGGCGCCTTCGATATCCTTGCCGGCGACCATCATCAGATCGGCCATTTCGTCGACGATCACGACGATATAGGGCAGACTGGCGAGGTCCATCGCCTCTTGCTCATAGACTGCCTCGCCGGTCTCGCGGTCGAATCCCGTCTGCACGGTGCGGGTGATGGTCTCGCCTTTCGCTGCGGCTTCCGCGACACGGGCATTGAAGCCATCGATATTGCGCACGCCGACCTTTGACATTTTCTTGTAGCGATCCTCCATCTCGCGCACGGCCCATTTGAGCGCGACGACCGCCTTCTTCGGATCGGTCACGACCGGCGTGAGGAGATGCGGAATGCCATCATAGACCGACAGCTCCAACATTTTCGGATCGACCATGATGAGCCGGCATTGGTCCGGCCGCAACCTATAGAGCAGCGATAGGATCATCGTGTTGATCGCCAGCGAGTTGCCGGAGCCGGTGGTGCCAGCGACGAGGAGATGCGGCATGCGCGCGAGATCGACGATGATCGGCTCACCGCCGATCGTCTTGCCGAGCCCGATGGCCAGACTCTGCTTGGCCTTTTCGAAATCTTGCGAGGCCAGCAATTCCCGCAGATAGACGGTTTCGCGCCGCTGATTCGGCAATTCTATGCCGATCGCATTACGGCCGGAGACGACGGCGACGCGCGCCGAGATCGCCGACATCGAGCGCGCAATGTCATCTGCGAGCCCGATGACGCGGGCCGATTTGATGCCCGGCGCCGGCTCCAGCTCATAGAGCGTCACGACCGGCCCCGGGCGTACATTGATAATCTCGCCTTTGACGCCGAAATCCTCGAGTACACCTTCGAGCAGGCGGGCATTCTGCTGCAGCGCGTCTTCCGACACTTTGCTGCCGGCGGACTTCTTCGCTTCCGTGAGCATCAAGAGCGGCGGCAATTGATATTTGTTTTGCGCGGGGCGATCGAACATCGAAGGCTGGATCTCGCGTGCCAGACGCTGCCCGCTTTTCGGGCTTGCAGCCGGAGGTGTCACCCGTGCCCGAGGCTCAGGCGGTTCCGGAAGCTCCCCAGCTTCCTGCGCTGCGGCACGGGCTGCCGGCGGGGCATATTCATTCGCCTCGAACATGGGCGAATCGAAATTGACGTCGCCGCGCACATTGGGCTGATCAAGTGCCGGACCGACCCGTCGCGTCGCATATTGCCAGGGCGCGAGCGTGTCGCTTCCCCGCTTCTTCCGCCTCTTCCTGATCTCGCGGATCACCGCGGACTTGAGGGACAAGCCGGCATGGATGAGACCGCCGAGAACGACCAGTGCGATGCCTGGTTCTCCCGCACGATCTTCGTCTTCACCTCCCTGGTGCGCGCGGACGGGCTCGAACTCTTCGAAATCTTCGTCGGGGGCAGGATTGTCCTCGCCGCGCAAGCCGACGCAGGCCGAAAGCGAAAGAACGGCCAGCGCCGCGAAGCCGCATGCGAAAATGAGCATGGCCGGGCCATGGCCACCGAGCAATTTACGCGGCAAGGCCAGCAAAGCATCGCCAAGGACGCCGCCGAGCCCCGTCGGCAAGGGCCAGCGGCTGGTAACCGGCAGAAGCCCGGCAAAGCCCGCGGTTGCCAGGCAGCCGACGAGCCAGAACAGCAAACGCCAGCCGATTCGTTCGAGTTGGCCATTGCGCATGAGCCGCCAGCCCCAGATAGCGAGCGGCAGCAGAAATACGATCGAGGCAAGGCCGAGCATCTGCATGGCGAGATCGGAGCCGATCGCGCCCCACGGACCAAGCAGATTATGAACTGGCGTACTCGATGCGTGGTTGAAGCTCGGATCTCTGACTGACCAGGTGATCAGCGCAAGTGCCATGGCGCCGCTCCCCACGAGGAGGACGAGGCCGAGAAGCTCCATCGTAAGACGCACGGCAAAGGCCCGCAGCGGATCGGGAATGAGATCCAGGACCGTGAAACTGGTGGTCGTGCGCATGAAGTCCCACTGCCGCCGAAGTGAAATCCCGTGTTCCAAGCAGGCTTCGAACACGGAAAACGCGCAGAAATACAGGAATGAGGAAGCTTTCGAGATCCTCCGAGCCCCGGCCTGCGCGTCCCGGCGTGCGAACCTCTCGCGCGGTTCAGCCGGCCGGTCCACGTCAAGCTAGTGAGGCGCGGTTAAGACCGGTTTAACCTTAA
>DAIESR010000329.1 GCA_027346205.1 Beijerinckiaceae bacterium | reverse complement strand
GCCATTTCGGCCGGCGGCCGATCCAATCAGCCTGGCTTTATTTCGTCTTGCCAGCCTTGGGCCTCAATTATCTCGGCCAAGGCGCCCTGGTTCTCGCCAATCATGCGGCGATCGCAAATCCGTTTTATCTGCTTGCACCATCCTGGGCGCTGCTGCCGCTCGTTCTCCTCGCGACCATGGCAACGGTCATCGCGAGCCAGGCGGTGATCACTGGGGCCTTTTCCATCGTCCGCCAGGCGATCCAGCTCGGCCTTCTGCCGCGCATGGAGATCCAGCATAAGTCCGAGACTCAGGAGGGGCAGATCTTTATCCCCTATGTCAACCGGCTGATGCTCGTCGGCGTGCTTCTCCTCGTCTTCATGTTCAAGAATTCGAGCGCGCTGGCCAATGCCTATGGTGTTGCGGTCACAGGCACGATGGTCGTCACCACTTCGCTTGCTTTCGTCGTCGTCTGGAAGAAATGGATGTGGCCGCTCTGGGGCGCGGTGAGCTTCATTGGCTTCTTCCTCGCCATCGAAATCGCCTTTCTTGCCGCCAATCTCATGAAGGTCGTCGACGGCGGCTGGGTGCCGCTCCTCATCGCCTGCTGCACGATGATCATCATGTGGACCTTCGTGCGCGGCAATGACCTGCTCGCGAAAAAGATGCAGCGCGATTCGATCCCGCTGCAAGAGCTCATCAATATGCTCGAAAAGTCGAAGCCGACGCGTGTGCCCGGCACGGCGATCTTTCTCACCAATCAGCCCGATGTCGCGCCTTCAGCGCTCATGCATAATCTGAAGCACAATAAGGTTCTACACGAGCATGTCTGGATCATGTCGATCCGCACCGAAAGCACGCCGCGTGTGCCGATCGCGAACCGCTATGAAATCGCGCAAGTGTCGGAGGATTTCACCCGCATCACCCTGCATTACGGCTATATGGAGAGCCCGCGCCTGCCCGGCGCGCTGGCGCTGTTGCGCAAATGCGGGCTCAAATTCGATATTATGACGACCTCCTTCTTCCTCGGCCGCCGCACGATCAAGACGTCACCAACCTCCGGCATGCCGCATTGGCAGGACAAGCTCTTCGTCAACCTGATGAAGCAAGCGACCAATGCGACGGACTTTTTTGCCATTCCCTCCGATCGCGTCGTGGAGTTGGGCGCGCAGGTGACGGTGTGACCCAATAACATAAGACCCGTCCTCCACCGTCTCTGTGTCAGGTAAATTTCTGCCGGGGCTTCGCTCTTTGACGGTGGATGGTGTGCGCCTGGTCTCGCTCCTCCGAGCCTGCTTTGCTATGGTCAGCGCATGTCCAAGCGCCGCGCCTTCGATCCTGCTCCGCCCACAACCCTTGCCGGCCCTGATGCACAGGCTTCGGACGATGCCGCCCGCGCCGCCAAAATCACGCCGATGATGGCGCAATATATCGAGATCAAATCCGTTAATCCGGATTGTCTCCTCTTCTACCGCATGGGCGATTTCTACGAGCTTTTCTTTGGCGATGCGGAGGTCGCCTCCCGCGCCCTCGGCATCGTGCTCACCAAGCGCGGCAAGCATCAAGGCCGCGATATTCCCATGTGTGTCGTGCCGATCGAACGCGCCGACGATTATCTGCAAAAGCTCATAGGACTCGGCCATCGCGTCGCCGTCTGCGAACAGATCGAAGATCCGGTGGAAGCGCGCAAACGCGGCGCGCAAGCGATCGTCAAGCGCGATGTCGTGCGCCTCGTGACGCCCGGCACGATCACGGAGGAGCGCCTGCTCGATCCGGCAAAGGCCAATTGCCTTGTCGCCATCGCGCGGCAACGTGCGTCCGAGACGGATTTTGCCTATGGGCTCGCCGCGGTCGACATTTCGACCGGCGCCTTTCAGGTGACAGAGGTCGCTCAAGCCGCGCTCAGCGCCGAGATCGGGCGCCTCGATCCGGCGGAGATCGTTGCGCCCGAAGCGCTCTGCCATGATGCTGCCTTTGCTCAGCTCGTCGCCGATCTCAATATTCCGCTGACCCCGCTCGGACGCGACATCGGCGATCATGCCAGTGCCGAGCGGCGCCTGAAGGATTTCTTCAAACTGACAACGCTCGAAGGTCTCGGGACGTTTTCACGTGCCGAAATCGCCGCCGCCGCGCTCGCCATTTTCTATATCGAACGCACCCAGCTCGCCGCACGCCCGGCGCTCGATCTGCCGACGCGCACGCGCAGCGATGCACGGATGGAGATCGATGCGGCGACGAGAGCCAATCTCGAATTAACCCGCACTTTGTCTGGCCAGCGCGACGGATCGCTCATCTCGGTGATCGATCTCGCGGTCACGCCGGCCGGCAGCCGCCTGTTGGTGGAGCAGCTGGCCGGGCCTCTCACGAGCCGCGCCGCGATCCTGCAACGGCTCGACGCCGTGAGTCTCCTCGTTGAAGACCGCGGCTTACGCGCGGATCTGCGTGCGAGCCTTAAATCCGCGCCCGATCTCGCCCGGCCTTTGTCGCGTCTTGCCTTGCAGCGAAGCGGCCCGCGCGATCTCGCCGCGTTGCGCGACGGTCTCATCGCCGCGGCCGCGATTGCAAAACGCCTCGCTGCCGTTCCTGATTGTCCCGCTGAACTCGCCAGTGCCGCTCAGGCGGCCGGTGCCGTCGATCCTGCGATCGCCGCGCGGCTTGCCGATACGCTCGCGGAAGAGCTGCCGCTGAAGCGCGCCGACGGCAATTTCATTCGCGCGGGCTATGATGCTGAGCTGGACGAATTTCGCGGCCTGCGCGATGCCAGCCGTCGGGTCATCGCGGATTTGCAGACGCGCTATTGCGCATTGACCGAAACGCGCCAACTGAAGCTGAAACACAATAATTTTCTCGGCTTCTTTCTCGAAGTGCCGCAGGCGCAGGGCGAGAAACTCACCAAGCCGCCCTTCAATGCCACTTTCGTGCATCGCCAGACGATGGCGGATGCGATGCGTTTCTCCACCACCGAACTCGCCGAGCTCGAAACCAAGATCGCCGCGGCCGCGGACAAGGCTCTTGCCCGAGAACAAGAGATCTTCGAGCAAATGGTTACGGCGATCCTCGCGGCGGAGGCGTCGATCAAAGCCGCGGCGGATGCGCTCGCCGCGATCGATGTGGCGGCCGCGCTCGCCGCACTCGCCGAGCAGCGCGACTGGACGCGGCCTGAGATCGACGAAACGCTTGCCTTTCACATCGAAGGGGGACGACATCCCGTTGTCGAGGCGGCGCTCGCCACTGCCGGCAAGCCCTTCGTCGCCAATGATTGCATGCTGTCCGCGCCGAACGACGACGGTGGCCTCGTCGCCGTCGTCACCGGCCCAAATATGGCGGGCAAATCGACCTATCTACGGCAGAATGCTCTGATCGCCATTCTCGCGCAAATGGGCTCTTTCGTTCCCGCCGCACGCTGCGAGATCGGCATTGTCGATCGATTGTTCTCGCGCGTCGGCGCGGCGGATGATCTCGCCCGCGGCCGTTCGACCTTCATGGTCGAGATGGTCGAGACGGCGGGCATCCTTAATCAGGCCAGCCCGCGCTCGCTCGTCATTCTGGACGAAATCGGTCGCGGCACGGCGACTTTCGACGGGCTTTCCATCGCCTGGGCGGTGATGGAGCATTTGCATGAGAAGAATCGGTCACGGGCGCTCTTCGCGACCCATTTCCATGAATTGACACAGCTTGCGAAGCAGCTGCCGCGTGTCGTCAATCTCACCCTGCGGGTGACGGATTGGCAGGGAGATGTCGTTTTTCTCCACGAAATCGTGCCGGGGGCGGCGGATCGCTCCTATGGCATTCAAGTCGCCAAGCTCGCCGGCCTGCCGGCCTCCGTCATCGAACGCGCCAAACATCTCCTCGCCGAGCTTGAGGCCGGCGACCGGCGCACGCCGGTCGAAAGACTGGTGGCCGATCTGCCGCTCTTCGCGGCGCAGACCACGCCTCCGGCGCAAACGCGCTCAGGCACGGAAAAATTGGCCGAGGCGCTCGACGCGCTCGATCCCGACGCGCTCTCGCCCCGCGCCGCCTTGGAGGCGCTTTACCGATTGAAGGCGGCGCGGCAGGAGGGCTAGAATAATATCCGGTAGGATAGCCCCTCGTGCATGGCATGATTTTGGCTGCCCCGAGCTGTCGCCGGCGGGCAAGGACGAGCCTCCCGAACAACGCTCGCATGTCCACGAACGCTCATATGCGCCACATCGGCTTGTCCATGATGGTTGAACCATGAAGATTCGCGCCGATTTTTCACAAAAAGAGGTTGTCCGGCCCGATGAAGCCGAATGGGTGGCTTCGCCGCAGCCGGGCGTCGACAGGCTGATGCTCGACCGGATCGGCGAGGAGATCGCGCGCGCGACCAGCCTCGTGCGCTTTGCGCCCGGCAGCTTCTTCCCCTTTCACGAACATGGCGGCGGCGAGGAAATCTTGGTGCTCGAAGGTGTGTTGGAAGACGAGCACGGCACCTATCCCGCCGGCACCTATCTGCGCGATCCCGTCGGCACGTCACATCAGCCTTTCACCAAAGAAGGCTGCTTGCTCTTCGTGAAGCTCTGGCAATTCGCGCCGAATGATACCGCGCGCGTGGTGATCGACACGAAAGCGGGCGCCTGGCTGAGCCATGGCCCCATAGGTCCCGCGACAAAGACGCTGCATGAGTTTGGCGGCGATGTCACCTCGCTCATGTATTTTCCGCCGGGCGTGCAACTGAAGCACCATGTCCATGACGTGGGCCAGGAGCTTCTCGTTCTCGACGGCATATTCAGCGACGAAGGCGGCGACTATCCAAAAGGCACGTGGGTTCGCTTTCCAGAAGGTAGCGCCCATGCGCCTTTTTCCTTGCCGGGCTGCACGCTCTTGGCAAAGGCTGGACACTTGCCACCGAAGAAGACCAGCCAGCACACCCAGGAGCTGTTGTAGCCAGGCTCCATTGCGCCGCAGCGCACAAGCCCTTATAAGGCCCGAGCGGTCGTTTCCGACACCCCTGGAGGCACAGGCCGCATTTTTTAGATATCGAAGGACACCGACATGGCCGAAGCAAAAACTTTGGCGGCCGAGGTTCGAGGTGGGATTGGCAAGGGGGCCGCCCGCAGCGTTCGTCGTGAAGGCCGCATACCAGCTGTCATCTATGGTGGCGGCGATCCGCCAGAGCCGATTGTGCTCGACTTCCGCGACCTCAACAAGCTCATCTATGCGGGGCATTTTCTGACGACGATCTTCGAGATCGACGTCGGCGGCACCAAGCAGCGCGTGATCCCGCGCGACTATCAGCTCGATCCGGTGAAGGATCAGCCGCTGCATATCGATTTCCTGCGCCTGAAGCCGGGGACGACCTTGCGAGTCGAGGTGCCGGTCCATTTCATCAATCAGGACATTTGTCCCGGCCTCAAGAAGGGCGGCTCACTGAATGTGGTACGTCACGTCATCGAAATGCGCGTGCCGGCCGAAGCGATCCCGGATGCCATCAAGGTCGATCTGAGCACGTTCGACATCGCCGAGTCGCTGCATATTTCGGCGGTGACTTTGCCGCCAGGCTGCAAACCGACGATCACCAATCGTGATTTCACCATTGCGACCCTGGTGCCTCCGATCGTCGTCCCGGAGACACCGGTCGTAGCGGCCGCGACAGGCAAGGGCGGCAAGGCTGCCAAGGGCAAGAAGTAAAAGGCAGCTCCGCCGTAGGCTGGCGCACATTCTGCTGGGCGTGAAGCCAGCCTACGCTCCGCCCTTCTCTACGGGCTCGTGACCATGAAGCTCTTTGTCGGCCTCGGCAATCCCGGCCGGGCCTATGCCGGAAATCGCCACAACATCGGCTTCATGGTCGTCGATACCTTGGCGCGCGAGCATAATTTCCCGCCCTTCCGGGTCCGCTTCAAAGGACTCGCCAGCGAGATGACGCTCGCCGGCGACAAGGTGATCCTGCTGAAGCCGGAAACCTATATGAACGAATCCGGTCGCGCCGTCCAAGAAGCGGCGCGCTTCTACAAAATCCCCCCCGGAAACATCGTCGTCTTTCATGACGAACTCGACCTTGCCCCAGGCAAGCTCAGAGTGAAGCTCGGCGGCGGCAATGCCGGACATAATGGCCTGCGCTCGATCAGCGAGGCGATCGGTAATGACTATCGCCGGGTGCGGATCGGCATCGGCCATCCCGGCGACAAGAATCGCGTGCATGATTATGTGCTCGCAGATTTCGGCAAGAGCGAAAACGCCTGGGTCGAATCCCTCTGCCTGACGATCGCCGCCAATGCCGAGCTGCTCGTGCAAGGCGAGGATGCGACCTTCCAGAATAAGGTGCATCTTGCGATGGCGGCCGCCGGCCTCGCGAAAGAGGGATTGTTTTAGCCTCTTGCCGGCGCCGCGACCTCGAAACCCTCGGTGACGAGCATGGACGACGAGACCATCAGGCCCGGTGAAACCGCCATAGAGCTGCCCATTGCCTATGACGCGTCGATCTATTTCATTGGCCACATTCGCACACCCTGGACCGAACGTGGCCAATGTCCGCGCCAGGGCGATCGCATCAATGGTCCCGAATGCCGCCTCGAAATAGATGCGCGCTGGCGGGAGGCGCTCACCAGCATCGATCGCTACCGCGAATTGCAGATTCTCTACTGGATGAATTTCGCCCGCCGTGATCTCGTGCTGCAAGTGGCGCGGGGACGTGATGTCGCCGCCGGCACGTTCGCATTGCGCTCGCCAGCGCGGCCCAATCCGATCGCCTCTTCGATCGTGACGCTGCTGCGCGTCGAAGGCAATGTCCTCGTCGTCAGAGGTCTCGATTGCCTGGACGGAACGCCACTCGTCGACGTCAAGCCGAATTATGACGCGCAATCGACCGGGAAGCCGACGCCTTGATTTGAAGAGTTCAAGCTTTGCGAAATCATGCGCGAAAAGCCACCGGTTCACGCACGGGCTCACGTAGCACCGAAGCGACAGGCACATCGAGACACCAGCAGACCCCCGTCGATTCGAATTGCACATAGGCTCGGCCGCCGAGCGCCTGGCCGGTGATGCGATTCATGACCATATGGCCAAAGCCCTTATGGCGTGGCGGCGTCACCGCCGGGCCGCTGCGCTCCTCCCAGCGCATTTGCAAGCGATCAGCGTTCTGGTCGTCTCTCACGATCTTCCAAGATATGGTGACAGTGCCCTGGCTGTCGGAAAGCGCACCGAATTTCGCTGCATTGGTCGAAAGCTCATGCAAGGCGATGCCGATATTCTGCGCCGCCTCCGGCCGCAGGATGAGATCCGGCCCTTCGAGTTGAATACGGCTGCCGAAGAGATCATTGTAATGTTGCAATTGCGAGCGGATCAATTGCACCAGCGAAGCACCGGCCCAATCATCGCTCGACAAAAGATCGTGCGAACCGGCAAGGCCGCTCAGTCTTTCGCTGAAACGTGCGACGAATTCCTCCGGCGTTGTCAGCAGCGAGAGCTACTGGCGCGCCATGGCCTGGATCACCGCCAGGAGCTTCTTCGAGCGATGGGTCAGCTCGCGCATGAGAAAGCGCACATGCGCCTCACGCTGCTTTTGCGAGGTGATGTCGCGGATAATCAGCGAGCCGCCAACAAGGTTGCCATCAAGGCCACGCACAGCGGCCCCACGAATCCAGACATCGATCGTCTCGCCGTCCTTACGTTGGCGCTGAGTCTGATATTCGATTGCTTCGCCGCGCATGAGCTGCTGCATGATGGTCTGCCGTTCCGGAACGAGCCCGACCGGAACGAGAAAGCCCGCTTTGCGCCCGAGGACTTCCTGCGCCGTATAGCCAAAGAGCTGCTCAGCGCCACTGTTCCAGGTGAGGATCGTGTCTGTGAAATCGACGCTCACGATCGCGTCGATCGACGAGGCGACGATGGCCGCGAGTTGCGCATTGCGCAGATCGGCCTGTTTGCGTTCGGTTATGTCTAGGCTCAAACACAAGATGTGCTCGAGCCGCCCGGATGGACCCTTGATAAATTTGCCGCGCGCGGTGATCCAGCGAACCGACCCGTCCGACCCCAGAATGCGGAAGTCGCGATCGAATTGGCCCCCGGCATCAACGACGGATCTATAATATTCGATGAGCCCGGCCTTCTCGTCGGCATGCAAATGGCGCGAGATGATCGCAGGATCGAAAGGCTCATCGGCGGCAGCGGGCGGCAGCTGAAACAATTCGGCAAATTTTTCCGACCACAGCGCGCGGCCAGTGACGAGGTTCCAGTCGAAAACCGCGACGCCGCCGGCGTCCTGGGCGAGCTGCAGGCGTGCCTCGGCATCATACAGAGCGACGCGCGTTCTGCGCAGACGCAGCAAAGTGCGAACGAGGGTGATGAGCTCAAGCGGCTCGAAGGGCTCACACAGATAGCCGGAAACCCATGAATCTAAATTCGCTTCGGAAAGGCTTTCGGCATCTCCTGCCGTGAGCAGAATCGATGTCGCGGGATTGCGCTGCCTGATCTTCCCGCACAAGGTTGTGCCTTCGGTCTGCAGGGCATTGCCATCGACGATAACGACATCGAAAGCACCCATGTCGAAATCGCGCAAGGCTGCGGTGCCTGACACGGCCTCGCTCACGTCCCAGCCGGCACCTTTGAGAAGGCGCAGCTTCGCCTCACGAGACGCGTCCGCCCCGTCGACAACCAGAAGCTGGGCTAGGCTTTCCATAAGCGGAGGGCCATGAAGTAACAGCCTATCTTGCCGAAATAATCAGCACTTATCACCGCGCAAGGCAAGATCAGGCAAGTCGCCGCTGGTCTTGCGCTTGCGCGCCATTCAAAGGATTGCCCGGATCCCAACCATAGCCAATGGTTTCAAAGCGCATCGTCAAGGCATCGATCAAGAGCAAACGGCCGACGAGATTTTCGCCGAAGCCGACGATTTCGCGAATGACTTCGAGTGCCATCAAAGCACCGACCAGGCCGGCAAGCGCGCCGAGCACGCCGGCCTCGGCACAGGCCGGCACTGTGCCTGGTGGCGGCGGCTCGGGAAACAGACAGCGATAGGTCGGGTTGGGTGCGCCGGAGGAACTCGTCTCGTAAGGCCGCAAAGTGGTCAAGGAACCATCGAAAGCGCCGATCGCCGCCGTCACCAATGGACGCTGCTCGTAAAAGCAGGCATCGGAGACGAGATAGCGCGTGGCGAAATTGTCCGAACCGTCGGCGACGATCCCCCAATCGGCGATCAAGCGCCGGCTGTTATCAGCATCGAGACGAAACCCATAGGGCGTCACCTTGACATGAGGATTGAGCCTGGCAACCGCCTCAGCGGCGCATTCTGCCTTCGACCGACCGACATCACCCGTCCCATAGAGCACCTGACGCTGCAGATTGGAGAGCGACACATGATCATCGTCGACAATGCCCAATTCGCCGACCCCGGCTGCGGCGAGATATTGGATGAGCGGCGCGCCGAGCCCGCCGGCTCCAATCACCAGGACGCGCGCCGCCTTGAGCTTCTGCTGTCCGGGACCGCCAACATCGCGCAGCACCAGATGTCGGGCATAGCGCTCGATTTCTTCGGATGAGAACATGGCGTCCATCTAAATCCAAACAGCAGGAAAATCGACCGGAAAGAAACGCGGGCCGCGTTGCGATGACTTAAGCACGGGGGAGCCCCGCTGCGTAGCTGAATGGACTGGAAGGAGCATATTTCGGAGTTTGAGGCTCAAGATTCGCAGCGTGCCCTGCTCGAACGCTCCAGCTCCGCCTAAAGTTCCCCCATCCGCTGATGGTTGCGGATGAGTGATCGCGTACGATGGCGCAACGGCATCCCGAAAAAGTAAAAATACCGTCCGCGCCCGGTGCCTGCACGGCAAAGACGTTCATCGGCTCAATTGCTTCAGTGCCAGACGGATCAGCGCCGCCGCATCGGCTGCCGCGCCCAGCGTCTTGCGGGCGCAGGCGGCGGCCTCCGCCGCCTGCGGGCGGCCATAGCCGAGCGTGAGAAGCGCGGCGACAGCATCTTGGACGGCCGGCGGCTCCGTCGCCTCGGCTGCGCCCGCCACAGCGGCCTGCATCTCCGCCAATGTCACACCCGCCGGTACCTTGTCCTTCAGCTCCGCGGCGAGCCGGGCAGCGAGCCGCGGCCCGATGCCTTGCGCCTGCGCGATCCGCGCCTTGTCCTGCCTTGTGATCGCCACCGCGAGTTCTTCCGTGCTCATGGCGCCGAGAACGGCGAGCGCGACCTTGGCACCGACGCCCTGCACCGTCTGCAGCAATCGAAACCAATCGCGCTCCGCATCCGTGGCGAAGCCATAGAGACGGATGGAATCCTCGCGAACATGGGTCTCAATAGCCAGCGTGGCGGCTTCGCCGACCTGGCCCGCATGCGCCAGCGTTCGCCCCGAACATTGCACGACATAGCCGACACCATGGACATCGAGGATGACGAAATCCTCACCGATCGTGTCGATCACGCCTTTGAGCTTGCCAATCATGCGCCGCAGCTCATAGGAGTCCGCCGGAAGCGGGCATGGGTGATCGCCACCGCGAGCGCGTCGGCGGCATCGGCCGAGAGTTTCTGTGAGGCTTCAGACTGCCATTTGGGCAGCAGCACTTTGACCATCATGGCGATTTGCGCCTTTTCGGCATGCCCGGCGCCAACGACGGTCTTCTTGACGAGATTGGCCGCATATTCGACCACGGGCAGACTGGCGAGCGCCGGAACCACCAGCGCAATGCCGCGCGCCTGGCCGAGCTTCAGCGCCGATTGCGGATCGCGATTGACGAAGACCTCCTCGATCGCAGCCTCATCCGGGCGGTGACAGGCGACGATTTCGGCGAGACCCTCATGCAGCATACGCAAGCGGCTGGCGAGTGGCGCCTTGTCATGCGAACGGACAGTTCCGCTCGCGACATAAATGAGCCGCGAGCCGGCGAGTTCGATGATCCCCCAGCCCATGATGCGCAGGCCAGGGTCAATACCGATAATGCGAATCGCGGCAGCTTCCATAATGGCTGTTTACCGCGTCCCGAGCGATTTGACACCTACCGGGAGATTCCTCGACACAATCCGTCGACACTCTTCGCATGCCCGCATCGCCTTTATGTCGGAAGCCATGCAGCAGCGAGAGCCGACTTCCGTTCATTTCAGACGATCGCCCGATCTCCACATTCGGCAAAACGTCAACAGTCCACCAGCATGCGCTTCAGCAGATCGACCTCTTCTGACACCTTGCCATCGGATTTCGCCAATGCCTCGATCTTGCGGACAGCATGCAACACGGTCGTATGATCGCGTCCACCGAAACGCCGCCCGATTTCGGGGAGCGAACGTAAGGTCAACACCTTGGCGAGATACATGGCGATCTGCCGCGGCCGCACCACATTCGCCGTGCGTCGGGATGACAATATGTCCGCGCGCGTGACATTGTAATGGGTCGCGACGAGCTTCTGAATCTCTTCGATCTTGACACGTTTCGGCTCGCGCGTGCGGACCAGATCGCGGATCGCCGCCTCAGCCGTCTCGACGCTGAGTGGCATGCCCGTGAGCGAAGTGTGGGCGACCAGTCGATTGACGGCACCATCGAGATCGCGTCCATTCGTCTGAATGACATTCGCGACAAACGCGATGACAGCCGCGGGAATATCGAAGTTTGGATGCAAAAGCTTCGCCGCGGCGACGCGCGCTTCGAGCAGCTTGACCCGCAGCGGCTCGTCGAGCGCACCCATCTCGATACATAGACCGCCAGCAAAGCGCGAACGAACGCGTTCGTCGAGGCTTTCGAGATCGGCCGGTGGCCGATCCGCGGCGATCACGATCTGTCGGCGTGCATCGATCAAGGCATTGAGCGTATGGCAGAACTCCTGCTGGATCGACTTGCCTTGAAGAAATTGCACGTCATCGATCACGAGAAGATCGATCGCCCGCAGCTTGTCCTTGAAAGCGATCGCCGTCTGCGCTTTCAGCGCGCAGACGAAAACATGCATGAATTTTTCCGCCGTGAGATAGATGACACGCTGTTTGGTAGCCGCTGCCGCGTGCGCGATCGCCTGCAGGAGATGCGTCTTTCCAAGACCGACCGACGCATGAATATAGAGCGGGTTGAAAGCGAGCGGCTCACCGCTCGCAGCAGAAGCGACATTTTGCGCGGCGGCATGCGCGAGCTGATTGGAGCGACCGACGAGAAAACTCGCAAAATTCAGCCGCTTGTCGAGCGGCGAACCAGCGAGCACGTCCATTTCTATATTATCGCGCGGTGCTGTCTTCACGGCTTTATCATGAGTCAACACAGACGAAATTTTCGCGATCTCAGCGCCGATCAAGCCGCTCTGCGGTTGCCCGCCATCGGATAGGCCACTGCCAAACTCCGGTCCGTTCTTCCGCGCATAACCGGCTGGCGCTACCCGCATAAGCGTCGTGCGCGACGATGAACGCACACTGATCGCGACATGTTTGATATCATGGAATTCAGTCGTGATCGCCGCCAGAAGCTTTTCTGCGTAATGCGCTTGAATCCAGCTCTTCAGGAATTTGGTCGGCACCGATAAATGCGCGGTCTGCTCGATGATTGTCTCCATCTCCAGGCGTGCGAACCAAGAGCCGAAAACGGCTTCGCCGAGTTCCGCGCGCAAACGGCGGCAGATCGCTGCCCAGTTCTCATTGCTCCTCATGTTGCTGGCGTCAGTCGAACGCGCACTGATGTCGCGCTGCTCGTCGATATCGGATGAGTCATGAAGGATCGGGCGTGGTTTGAACATCGTTGTTCATCTTTTTGAAAATAGAAGTTTGTCTGGTGCTTCAGCAGCACCAGCTTGTTCACGACGGGTGTAAAATGAAATAGGCGTTAGCGCTTCAGCACATAAGCTTGTTTCGATAACGCTCTGAAGACCGGAAGTTATAGAAGAGGCCATTAGGTTGGGAGTCGAAAGAGATCGTTCGATAATGAGTAGCGAACTGGTTCATGGCCAATACTTTCCCCCTCTTCGAAATCGCGATTTCGAAGCATCGTCTCTATATATCTGGATAAGATGTCAGGCGCTACGGACGACGCCTACGAGCCATTGTGCTGCAGCAAACAGCTTCTCGCTATCATTTTCATGTCCCTCTTCGCATAAGCCCACGTTGCGCCGGGAGACGCCGTGGATCATCGATACTGGGAAACACGCCCGAGGTTCACTCAAAGCTTTCACGCAATCGGCAACCCGATCGTTGCGCGTAGCTTAACATAGGAGTTGGACCTCGCAAGATTTTCTTGTCATGAAAAAGTCACCGCGCACGAACCAAGCCCCTTGTCAGACGACATCGCAATCTTGCTTGACGGGCGTAACCATCTGATTCCGCGTCGATCAACC
>DAIESR010000318.1 GCA_027346205.1 Beijerinckiaceae bacterium | reverse complement strand
GCGAAGAAAAAGACAAGGGCGGCGACGCGCGGCAACATATCGGCACCTCAAAGAATCTGAAGCAATGCAATAGAAAAGTCCGGTCGAGCGTTCTGGTCAAGTGCACTCCGCCAAGAGTTGAGCCTCGCAAGACGCGAGGCTCAAATGTTTCAAAAGAACGACAGGCTTTCGCACTTGCGCTCGTCCATCAGGACGGCAAGGCATTCGAGCTGCAGGCTCGTGATCTCCTCCGTCAGGAAGCAGACCACATTCTCATAGCCCGCCTCGAATGCCTTCAACACATCGATCGGATCGCGCAGCAGATAGAGCGATCCGCTCGTCACTCGGTCGATCCCGAAAATATGCTCCTGCGGCGAAAGACCGTTGGGAAATGTAAGGATCGGGCTCTCTTCCTTCACCGTGCGTCCCATATAGCCAAGGACCCTGCCCTCCTTGGTTGCGATCGGCAGCGCGAGCCGGCCGCGATTAACGCCCGAGCTTGAGTAGCCGGCCCGCCAAGCTCGAAAGGTCTCCGCCTCTATCCCGAAGGCGGCCAAGGCCTCGTGGGCCGGATCTAGTGTCTTGGCATAGGCCTCGGCGTCGAATCCCTGCCGTCTCTCTCGCTGGGGCTGGGGGGAAGTGTCCGAACGGATCTGCACCTCGCCACCCCGTCGCCCGAGAAATTTCTCGTGCAGCTCCTTTGCAGCAGCGAGAGCGCCCTTCGGATCTTTGCGCTGATGGCCGCGCATGAGCGAGACCAATTCGATCTGATCGCCGCCAGCCGGGCATTTGAAGCAATTAAAGGCGCCGGTCTTGTCGCGCCCGCCGTCATCGCTGACGACGAAACAATCGACCCCCTTGCGGAAAGGACAATTGCCTTTCCATTGTCGTGCGTTCTTCTGCTTCAATCCGGGCATGGAAAGATAGGTGACGATTTCGCTTATCGACACCGCGCGCTTGATTTCGTCGAAGTCTATTCTCTGTGTAGCTGTGGACATCTCAGCCTCCTCTATTGGCTCTCTCAATTATACTTGGAGAGGACTGCAACAGAGGAGATGTGCACATGTCCACGACCGAACAGGCACCTCGTGCGTCGAGGCGACAAATGGAAAACCGTCAGCCTGATTTCGTGGTGCGGGCGAAGACAGGCCCGGGCCGCAAGGAATGGTCGACGGTCGGCTCCGCCTGGAAGCGCGACAACGGCGAGGGTTTCTCGATCAAGCTCCACTCGATCCCGATCGGCCCGCATTGGAACGGCGTATTGAAGCTTCTACCGCCCTATGCCGAAGAGGACGCGGCCGAAGCCTATGACGAATAGCTTCCCAAACAAGAAAGGCCGCACCCATGCGGCCTTTCAATTTTTTAGTGCCAATGAACGCGCAAGCGCATAACCGATCCATGGCTTGGATCTCAATTAGGATTTCTGGCTGCTCGACGAGTTCGTAACGACGATCCCGACAACGACAACGGCTGCGCTGATCCACAGCAACATCGGCTGGTATGCAAATTGACCGGCCGAAGCGGCTGCTCCAATTAGAAAGCCGCAAGGACCTGAAAGCGAAAACAGACATTGAAACATTTGGTCGAAGCCAGGCCCATGGCCCTGGGAGGTTTGATTCACCCATGAATAAATATAGCTCCACCAAGCGAAACTGATCACCAACCCAGCAATGCCGATTCCTACCAAGTTGCGGCCAAGTTTTTCATTGTCCATTTTTTTTTCCAACTCCTTGCGATCATCAATAAAGAGCTCTGAATTGGCTAAGCTTACGCGCTGGGCATTCCAGTTCGCAAGTGGGTATTGCGGCACCTAGCCGAACATGTCGTGCGTGCCGAGATCGGCTCTCCGCTTTTTATTTCTCACCTTTCACTTGCCCTAAAATCAGATCTTCATTTCCGACGCGATGCCATGGCATCGTCATCAACCGACCCAACGGCGGCGGAGTCCGCAGGAAATCTCCGAACCCGGTTTCAGCGCGAAAGGCGAACATGGTGCTTCTGCCGTTGCGGGCGATCTTCGCAAGTTCGGCCATAATGTTCTTCATGCGCGTCGCATTGGTCGTCGCAAAGAGCACGGTGAGATTGTCGATGCCGAGATGATCATCGATGATGCCGGCGGCGACGATCTCCCGATAGGCGAGGATCTTGGGAACGATCACCGATTTGATGCTCTCGGTACCCTTGTCGGCTTCAAGGGCAAAGGTCCTACCATTGAGAACGAAGAGCGCATCGGGCTCGACAAAGGTCCGATGCCCATTCACCTCGACAGGAACAGCGAGCGGCTTTCTCTGCCAACGTGTCGTCTCCGGAGCGGCAGCCAAGATCTCGATATGGCTCTTGAACGCTATGCCTCTTTCTCGCGTGCCGATCTCGATGTCGAGCGCGATATCAGAGGCCATGTGATCATGCGCGAGGCGGATGATACGCGATGGCGATGTACTCTTGCCACCGATCCGGCTATTCGCCACCCAATCCTCGGCTGGAATAATTCCTTTCGCGCGCAGCATCGCTTCGGCATCGACACCGAGCCGATGCATGTCCTCCACATAGAGATGGTTGGCGAAAAGAATTTCTTCGTTGAGCCGATGCAGCCAATGCGAATGCTGGCCCTCGGTCCCGTGCCATAGTTCGCCGAGACGCGCCTTGGTGATGATCGGATTGCGTTTGCCGAAAGCGACGAGTTGCCGCGTGGTCAATTGCGCATGGCGCGCGAGCGGTTCGAAGATATCACGAATATCATTGTCTGTGATCTGAACGCGCTTCTCCATCGCATGGCGATTGAGATGCGAGCGGCGTTTGTGTTCGAGGGCTGCGGGCATACATTGCAAGTTAAATGAATACACCTTCATGTAAACGTAACGCAAGCGCAGCGACGTGCAGCCATGCGATCGGGAAAGACGGCATGCGCTCACAAAATAATTTTAGCACGCCATGCGACGCATTGATGTCGTCGTGCCGCGACAAGACGCGCTATGTCGTGACCTGTCGCGCCAGGCTTCGACACATCGGGAACATGTGCTTGTATCGACTTTGTCGAGGAACGATGACTAGCAATGGCAGCGGTTCGTCGCTGCGGATCGACGGAGCTGTTTCCGCGCGGACCTCCGGCCAGGACGCGACGAGGCCGTCGAGTTCGTCCGTTGCGAAGGCTTTAATTGCCGCGTGTCTCGCACCGGTCCGGATTTCGCCGACGGACGATGGAACGCCCGAGATGATTCAAAAGCGCCTGGTGTCGGCTGCGACGTCTCTCATTGCTCATCTGGATCGCGGCGGCCATTCTTAGTTCGGTCAGATCGCGATTGCTCTGAATTCGGCTGCGGTTCCCTCGCCGCTTCAATGCGATTGGAATATGTCTCCCTATTGC
>DAIESR010000313.1 GCA_027346205.1 Beijerinckiaceae bacterium | reverse complement strand
CTTGGGATAGCTGAGCGGCGTCACTTCCACGAGCGGCCGCAGGCTCGCATGATCCGGCTTCACATGATGCAAAGTGCCGAAGGGCTAGACGCCGAAGAGCTGCTGCGCCCACATGTCGAGCCCCGAAAGCGCAATGCCGAGCCGCGTGCCATAGCGCGACCAGAGCGGCTTCGCATTTCGGACAGGCATGAGATCGCGGCCGATGGAAGAGCCGCGCCAGGCAGCATCATAATCTTCAAGCTCGTCATGGGCACGGCCGCCTGCAAGTGCCTGCGCGACATGTTCGGCAGCCAACATGCCGGAAGCGATTGCGTTATGCGAGCCCTTGATCCGTGGCAGATTGACAAAGCCCGCCGAGCAGCCGATGAGCGCACCGCCGGGAAAGGAAAGCTTCGGCACGGATTGGACGCCGCCTTCGGTGATCACCCGCGCGCCATAGGCGATGCGCCGGCCGCCTTCGAGTGTCGCGGCGATCAAACTATGCGTCTTGAAGCGCTGAAACTCCTCGAAAGGCGACAGGGTCGGATTGGCATAATCGAGATGGACGACAAAGCCGACCGACACGAGGTTCTTATCGAAATGATAAAGGAAGGAGCCGCCGCCGGTACCATCCTCGAGCGGCCAACCGAATGTGTGCTGTACGCGGCCGGGTCTATGTTTTTCCGGCGCGACCTCCCAAAGTTCTTTCAGACCCAGCCCATATTTTTGCGGATCGCGCCCGGCATCGAGGCGATAGCGGCCGATCAGCTCTTTGGCGAGCGAACCCCGGGCACCTTCTGCGATGAGGCAATATTTGCCACGTAATTCCATGCCGCAGCTGAAATTGGCTTTCGACGTCCCATCCCGCGCGAGCCCCATATCGCCCGTTGCAATGCCGATAACGGCGCCATCTTCGCCGTAAAGCAGCTCCGTTGCCGCAAAGCCCGGATAGATGTCGACGCCCATGGCTTCCGCTTGCGCGCCGAGATAGCGCACGAGATTTCCGAGCGAGCCGATAAAATTGCCGTGGTTGTTCATGAGCCGCGGCATGAGAAAATTCGGCAGCCGAAACTGGCTCTGCGCCGAGAGAAGATGGAAACGATCCTCGGTGACTTCCGTCCGCAGCGGCCTGTCTTCGTCCGTGCGCCATTGCGGCAAGAGTGCATCGAGCGGGCCGGGATCGATCACCGCACCCGACAGAATATGGGCGCCAAGCTCGGCACCCTTCTCGACGACGACGATCAAGGCTTCGGGCACGAGCTGCTTCAGCCTGATCGCGCAAGCGAGCCCTGCGGGGCCGGCGCCAACGATGACAACGTCGAAATCCATGCTTTCGCGCGGCGGATGTATAGGAGCAGTTTCGTTCATTTCCATGCCTTATCTCGCGCGGCGGACCGCACCCTCTAACCCAAGCGCAACCTATGCCGTCGTTCGGCCAGAAGTCGCGTCGCTCTGCGGCATGTAGCTATGGAGCCGCGAAACTGTCGCTTTGCCGGGGACGAAAGTGCTAAACACGGCCCATGCCATTCGCTGATGACGACAGTTTGAGCCCTGACGACGCCGCGCTCGCGAGCCTCCTGCGCTGGTATGCGGATATGGGCATCGACATGGCGGTCGATAGCGTCGCGCATGACCGGTTCGCGGAGTCCGCGGCATCCTCACGAAATGCCGTCAAACCAGCAACGGAGCCCAAGCGCCTTCCGGCACAGCGGACTGGCGATCCCGCCTCTCATCACGCCATGCCCGCCGCCGCTCTATCGGCCGATGCTATCGCGCAATCGGCAAGCGAGGCCGCCGCCTCGGCCCGCACGCTCGACGAATTGCGCGAAAAGCTCCTCGCCTTCGAGGGCTGCGGCCTCAAAGCCACGGCGACACAGCTTGTCTTCGCCGACGGCAATCCTGAGGCCGAGATCATGATCCTCGGCGAAGCCCCGGGCGCTGACGAAGACCGCATCGGCCGCCCCTTCGTCGGGCGTGCCGGTCAATTGCTCGACAAAATGCTCGCCTCGATCGGCCTCGACCGCGACCATGTCTATATCGCCAATGTCGTGCCCTGGCGACCGCCGGGCAATCGCACGGCGACGCCGCTCGAAACCTCGGCCTGCCTGCCCTT
>DAIESR010000287.1 GCA_027346205.1 Beijerinckiaceae bacterium | reverse complement strand
AAAGTTGATAGACTTTTCCAGAACATGTTCTAGCCGCGACGGCACCCGGCTCTTGGTGAAGCCGGGTGCGGTCGGCGCGTTTTTTCGCTGGGTCGGCACGGACGCGAATTTGGACTGCTTCCGGGCCGATCAGGCCACGTTTTTCAAATGCTTCTGCCGCCCGGATGCGTTGCTGGACTCGATCGTCTCGAAATAGGCGATGAACTCTGCGAGCTGCTGGGCCTCTTCGGCGAGCCTCTGGCTGGCCGCTGTCGACTGTTCGACCATTGCGGCGTTCTGCTGTGTCACTTTGTCCATCTGCGAGACGGTTGCATTGACCTGCTGAAGACTGGTCGATTGCTCATTGGAAGAGGCGGCAATCCCAGTGATGACACCGGCGATTTGCCTTATGTGGCCATTGATCCGGGCGAGTGCTTCGCCGGTTTCATCCACGAGATCCACACCGCGCCCGACTTGGGCGCTGCTGGTTGAAATGAGGGCCTTGATCTCTTTGGCAGCCTCGGCCGAGCGTTGGGCGAGCGCACGGACTTCGCTCGCCACGACGGCGAAGCCTCGGCCCGTTTCGCCGGCGCGCGCGGCTTCGACTCCTGCGTTGAGCGCAAGCAGATTGGTTTGAAATGCGATTTCATCGATGACGCCGATGATCTGCGAGATCTTCTTGGCCGACTCCTCGATCTCCGTCATCGCGCCGACCGCGGCGCTGACGATCTGGCCGCTCTTCCTGGCTTCCGAATCGGCGATGCTGACGATATCGTTCGCGTCATGTGCGCCATGCGCGGTCTTGCATACCGCCGTGGTGATTGCCTCGAGCGTCGCGGCGGTTTCTTCGAGAGAGGCGGCTTGATGTTCGGTTCGTTGCGCGAGGTCGCCTGCTGCCCGGCTGATTTCGCCGGCACCGGATGTGATGGCTTCGACGTTTTGGGCGACCACCTGCATCGTTTCCCGCAGTTTGTTGACGGCGGAATTGAAATCGATGCGGAGCTTTTCATAGCTCGGTGGGAAAACATGAGGAAGATGACAGGTCAAATCGCCTTCGGCGAGACGCGACAAGCCTTCGGCAAGACGCGAGACGACATTGGCTTGCTCCGCCGTTTGATGGCGTTGCATCCCTTCATGCTCTTGGCGCTGTGCCTCAGCGGCAGTCCGTTGTTCCGCGGCCTGGGACTCCAGCCTTTGATTTTCAAGGCTGTTATCCCGAAAAATCCGTAGCGCATGGCCCATGGCGACGATTTCATTGATGTTCGATTTAGGCTCGATCGTCACATCGGTTCGACCAGATACCAAGGCATCCATCGCGCCTGTCATCTCTGCGAGAGGTCGGCCGATGTCATGCTGGAGCCACCAGGCGACCGCTACGCCGAGCAGCATGATGGCCAGTGCGGCGACGCTGCCCCCGATCAGCGCATTGTTCCAGATCCGATCGAGCGCCGAACGGTCGATCGCGACAAGGATGACACCAATTGCTTTGCCTGAATAATCGAGGAGCGGACGCGCAGAGCCGGCCCATGGCTTTCCGTCGAAGTTCATCTGCGGAACGTTCGTCGGCTTTATATGGGCTGCCTTGAAGAGGTCGGGGGCGAGGGTGACATCCGCAGGCAAGGTCGACGCGAAGTTTTTGACGCCTTTGGGCGTGTCGAGAAGAATCTCAATTTTAGCCCCTGTTTGCTTCGTGAACTTCTCCACGAACATTTTGCCGACGGTCAGGCCGACCTCGACGCTGCCGACCTGGCGTCCATCATGGATGATCGGAGCAACACCTCTTATGCCGACACCAGCGACGCCTTTCTCCAGGCCAAGAACAGGTTTGCCGGTCTCGTTGGTTTCAACGACCGTATGTCTGAAGCTGGATAGATCATCCCCGAATTTCGAAGGCTGGTGTGCGCGAAAGAAAGAGATGGCGGGCGCCAAATGGAACTGGAACTGGTCGGCGCCTTGCGCTTTCAAGGTGTGGAACATGGGCATGGCGATCTTTGCCAAGCCGTCCCGGTCGCGTTTATCCACCGCTTCGGCGACCTTGGGAATAGCCGCTGTGACTTGCGCTAAGGACAAAGCCCGCTGGGCTTCCGAATTAAGGCTCGATATGGCTTCGTCGCTTTGACTGGCGAGTTGGGTGCCGAGGCTTTCCTCCACCATATGGTGGGCAAAAACCCAAACACCCCCGAGAGCGGTGAGTGCTGCGAGCACAAGGCTGGAACAAATCGCGACAGTTAATTTTGTTTGAAGACGCATGGCTATGCTCGCAAATCCATCCAAATAGTCTAAGCGAGACAGTTTGCCGCAAGGTCAATAACAAGAAGTAAAATCGGAATATTTTGAGGATATGTCTTGGAAAACTTGTTGGGTTTTTCTGAAACTTTAGGCCTAAGATTGTTGGCAAAGCCTCAATGGCAGAGCTTTGCTTGCGCGATCTGGAGGCGCTTGAACTCGCGAATGCGAGCGAGATATTCTGAATTGCTGGTCTTCATCTCACCGTCATCGGCCAAAACCTAAGCTGATGA
>DAIESR010000254.1 GCA_027346205.1 Beijerinckiaceae bacterium | reverse complement strand
CGAGGGCTTGGAGCCGGCTGGTCAGCGATTCGGCACTCACGCCCTGCACCGCGCGCAGATAGGCCGGGCTCGCCGCAAATAGGGCCTCCAGCCAATCGCGGCTCCGTGGTGGACCGCTTCTGACGCTGGCTTCCAGCGCATCCAAAATCAACCCACGGAGCTGGAGCCGCTCGGCCTCGGCGACGGCTTCGACGCGCGCTTCGAGCGACGCAAAGGCGGACTCCGACGTCGTTCCTTGAAACAGCGGTTCGATTTCGTGAGGCTCAAAGGCGACAGCCACGGTTCATATCCAATTGCGGGCGGCAAGAATGGTCCGTGGCGCTTCTCTCTACCCATTTCGAGTTATGAGGGAACGGGATCGACGGCTGCGCCTATCATCGGGTTTCGTGCGATCCATTCGAGGATAATCTGGACCTCGTCAAGCCATGCGAAGGTCAGGCCGCCCGTGGCCCGATTTGGCGAGGTCAGCCAAAAATAAGGCCGCACCAGGTCACCGCATTCACTGGTCGCGGCATTCACTGGTCTATGAATTTGATAGCATCGGAGAATTCATCTGGCGGAATGGGCGTGCAAAACTTCACCGCGAATCCAATTTCAAAGGTGCGCGTGACCTCAGCCACATGAGCTCTTGGTCCACCGAAGACGATATGGGTCGCGATTGGTGGGATGACTGGCGCTTTGATCAAGGCATCAACTTGTGAGACGTTGATGATCTTTCCTTTGTGCAACGTCCCCTTATCGTCGGTAAAGCTGCAATTCTTTGTGCTCGGTTCGATGCGCATGATACTCGTCTTGGTGACGAGAGATTCGTGGTTTTGCCCGCTGCTGCGGATTGCCGCGGCCATTTTGGTGAGCTTGGTGATCAGCATGCCCTTGCAATTGACGTCGACAGCGAGCTTGAAGCCTTCCGAATTCTGCGATGTGAGCATGCCGTGGAAATTGCCGATCTGTTCGAGATCGAGATGAACGGTCGATCCGGCCGGTATTTCTTCCGGCGCCTTGAACGGATATCCGGCGGTTTGAAGGTCATAGATAAGCTCGACGGCCTCCGAGCTGATCGTTTTGGTTTTGCAGGTGCGCGAACGGCCGTTCGGCATTGTGCAGCGGCCCGGCAGCTCTATGTCGATGGGGAGCCTGTGATCATAGAGACCGGTGAGTATGGCCGTGTTATCAAGCCCATCGGTTGAGCGCGAAGGGCTGCTGAGATCGGCATAGAGCAATTCCTGCCGCGAGAATCTCTGTAGCCGCGCTTGCTGCTCCGGGCGCATTTGCAGGTTTTGGCGCGCTGAGTTTTCTTGCCGCTCAAAGCCGTCCTGCGGTTGAAACTGTTGCTTCTGTCCAGCCGCCGGCGCCTCCTTGCTCCTCTTGGCAGGCTTCTCATTGGCAAGCGCCCAAATATTGAAACGATGCGGTGTTCGTTTATCCATCGAAGATCTCTTCAACACGATCGAATTCGATTCGTAGGGCGTCTCGATCGTGGTTTTTAGGTTCCACAGTACAAAAATTGCCTGAAAGCTTTAGTTATAAAAAGTTTATAGAGTTTGGCGGAAGCCGTTCTAAAGCCGATAGAAGACACCTTATTCGTCAGATTAACCCTTTCAGGCGACATTGAGTTCTGGAACTTCCTGCTTTCGCCCTCCGCCTATTATGGCCACTTCCAGCGCGCCGGCTTCGATCAACTCCCGCACGGCCTCGTCGCAGCTTTCCCTGGCGACATCCCCTGCCCCGACGAGCACAACGAAATCAGCGTAGCTGGCCAGTGATTTCGCTGTGCCACTCGCGTGGACACCGGATGCGGCGAGTAGGATGAAATCATAAGTCTGCGCCAAGGCATCGAGGACCAGATCGAGATCGGTCGGATCGAAATCGTCGGCCGAACCGAAACTGATGAAATGGAGCCGTGAGGTGGCATCGCGACAGATCGCTTCGGCAAAAGTGACGCTGCCAGCCAGGAGATCAGTGAGACCTGCTGTTCTTTCCCCGCTGTTCGCGGCTGACCCGGTATCGGATCGAACCAATGAAGAGAGCTGGCCGTTCTTGGCATCGAGATCTATGATGATCGCACGTCCCTCTTGCGTGAGGCTTCGCGCGAAGGCGATCAATGCTTCAGTCGCCGCGTCACTTTCTGCAACGCTCGTCGTCACGATCCGGGCGCCACGTCCCGAAACCGAAGGCATGTCCTGCGTCTCGGGGGGTGCGTCCGTCGCTGGGACATCGGCAGCCTCGTCAGACAAATCGGCTTCCGCCAAGTTTGGCCGTATTTCGGCGGAGGGCCCGTCAAAATCCTTCAAACGGTCTAAAAGCGGCGAATGTTGCGACGGGCGCGGCGGATCGTCGCCGACGACCTGCGGCCGTCTGATCGGCGGTTTCGAAGGCGGTGTTGTTTGACCCGCGAGAAGTTCGCTGCCGATCACCGCTGCTGCGGAGAGAATGAAGGCTGCGACGGTGCCGAAAACGAGCATCGGGATTTTCTTCGGGAATGATGGATGATCCGGCGGCGCAGCACGGTTGATCATTCGCGCGTCGGCCGGTGTTGCGGGCGAGTCTTCGCGCGCCAGAGCTTCCTGATATTTGCCCATGCTGGAGTCCAGCTGGTCGCGGAGAGCCCGCGCCACACGTTCGAGTTCGTGCAGATGCACCTCGTCCGTGTTAGAGCGTGCGACTGCCAGTTTTTGCTGATTGACGGCGGTTTCGAGATTGGCGACACGGCCCGCCGCGAACCGCGCGTTATTTTCGAGCGCCGCTGCCGTCTTCCGAACAGCAATACGCAATTGTGCATCAAGGTCGCTGATCTGCGCTTTCAGTGCCTGGATGCGTGGATGGGCGGGAAGCAATGTCCGCGATTCGGACGCGAGTTGCGCCTTTGCCGCCACTCTTTGCTCGGCGATGCGACGGACAAGGTCATTGTTCGCGACATCGGCGATCTCGGAGATCCGGCCCTCCCGGATCAATTCGCGAACAAGCGCAGCCTTGGCCTGCGCATCTGCCTCTGCGGTACGTGCCTTCGACAGCTCGCCATTGAGATCGGCGAGCTGCTGGCCGGCGATCGTCATATTGTTGCTGCCGGCAAGCAGACCGAAAGACGTGCGATAGTGTTCGACTTTGTCGGCTGCAGTCGTGAGCTGTGAGCGCAGCGCCACGATTTGCGTGGCGAGCGAAGCCGCGGCAGCTTTGGCTCTCGTGCGTTTCGCATCCGACTGCATTTCCAAATAGAGCGCGACGATCTCATTGGCGGCGCGCGCCGCCAAGTTGGGATCGCGGGATCGGAACTCGATGGTGAGCACCCGTGTTTTCGTCGGTGAAAACACGGTGAGATGTCTCAAGAAACTGTCGACGACTCGATCTTCGGGCGGCAAGCCCGTAGGGTCGCGCTTCAGCCCGAAGAGAATCAGCATGCGGGAGATCGCTCCGATTCCTTTTGCCAAGGGATCGAATTCCGGATCGCCGATGAGGCCAAGCTTTTTGATCGCACGCCGCGCGATGTCGCGCGAGGTGATGAGCTGGACTTGGCTCGCGACAGATTCTGGATCAAGATTGGTCGCGTTCTCGGAAGGTATTTCGGCCCGCTGGGGACGGGTCAGAAAGCTTTCCTGATTCTCGAGCAGCACCTGTGCTTCCGCCGTGTAGACCGGCTTGGTGATCATCACAAAGATCCCCACGCACAAGAAAGTCGCGAGAGTCGGCCAGATGATCCAATGTCTCTTCCGACGGAGCGCCTGCCTGATTGCACCGAGATCCAGGTCGCCGGTACGTTCGTCGAAAAACAGGTCGGGTTCGAACGACTGCTTCATTGCTCATCCCATGCGAGCGGCGTCACGCTCGCTCTCATCGCCGATCTGAATGACAGCTGCACCCGCAGGCAGGCAATCGGACAACGATCTCGATCGGTCAGCGTTCCGCAGCGCTGGTTGCCATCAAGCCGCGTGAATATTGAAGTGAAGTTAATGAACCGCTGAAATCTGAACGGGAAGCTTAAGATTTGTTAACCATAGCCACCTAGGATCGCGCCAATTCGACGAATGTCTTAGCAAGATCTCAACCTTTCGGCGGCGATGATGCGACGCTTTCTGGTTTCTGTCGTTCTTCTGGCAGTGGCTTTCGGTCTCGCGGGTTGCGCAACGAGGGCCAATCCGGCGCTTTTTGCGACCAACCCCAATGCGGCTTACAGGCTGGGGAGTGGCGACCGTTTACGCGTTATCGTCTTCGGTCAGGACTCGTTGAGCAATTCCTATGCGGTCGACGGATCGGGGAATATTTTCATGCCGCTGATCGGCATTGTCCCGGCGCGGGGACAAACGACGGCATCGCTCGCTCGTGCGATCGAAGTGAAGCTGCGCCGGGGCTATTTGCGTGATCCGCGAGTCTCTGTCGAAGTCGATGCCTATCGGCCGTTCTTCGTGCTCGGAGAAGTCACCACGCCCGGCCAATACCCCTACATCCATGGCATGACGGCGGAGACGGCGGTTGCCGTTGCCGGTGGATTCACGCCGCGCGCCTATAAGGGGGGTGTTGATCTGACACGCATTATCGACGGACGCCCGCTGTCCGGGCGAGTCCCGATCAACGAGTTCGTTCGGCCGGGCGACACGATCGTCGTGCGCGAGCGATATTTTTGATGAAAGCGCCGGAGATGACCAGCACGCCTATGCGCGCGAGCCAGACCGAACGCAAGCTGCGGATCCTCCATGTCCTGCGAGCGCCGCTCGGAGGTCTGTTCCGGCATGTCATCGACCTCACCTATGAGCAGATCGCGCGCGGGCATGCTGTGGGGCTTGTCACCGATTCGAATACCGGCGGGCAGCGCGCCGACGATATTCTCGGTGAGCTCGAGCCTTTGCTGGAGCTTGGACTCCTGCGTCTGCCGATGCGGCGCCAACCACATATTCACGATCTGGTCCTCGCAGCGCGTATCGCCTTCCATACCCGCGCGCGCGCGGTCGATGTCGTTCATGGACATGGTTCGAAAGGCGGAGTCTATGCACGCGCGCCGGGATTCATTCCGGGATTTCGCAAGCCTGCGCGCGCCTATACGCCGCATGGCGGCAGCTTCAACTATCGCGCTCACCCCGCGGTGGAAGCGACTTTCATGATGGTCGAGCGCCTCCTCGCTCATGCGACGGATATTTTCCTCTTCGAAAGCGCTTTTATCGCCAATCGCTTTCGAGAAGAGGTCGGCGAGCCTCGCAAGCTCACGCGCATTGTCCTCAATGGCGTGAAGCCGGTCGAATTCATTCCGATCGTGCCGAATCCCGATGCGGCCGAACTGGTCTATGTCGGCGAGCTTCGTGCCGCGAAGGGCATCGACACATTGATCGATGCCGTCGCGCGCGTCGTTTCGCGCCAACAATCGCACGGCAGCGCTCCGCCGCGGCTTCTCCTCGTCGGCTCAGGACCGGAAGAAAAGCAGCTCGCCGCCTATGCGGAGAGCCGCCAAGTCGGCCATCTCGTGACCTTTGCCGGCGTGCTTCCCGCGCACGATGCTTTCAAGCTCGGCCGCATTCTGATCGTGCCGAGCCGGGCCGAATCTTTGCCCTATATCGTCATCGAAGCCGCGGCAGGCCAAGTGCCTATGGTCGCCACGAATGTCGGCGGGATCGGCGAGATCTTCGGTCCCTATTGCAATCGGCTCATTGCCTGCGACAATCCCGAACTCCTCGCGTTGACCATCGAAACGATGTTGGCGCGGCCACGCAGCACCCTAGAGGTGGAGGCTGCGCAACTCGCAGCCTTTGTAGCAACGAAATTCACGGTCGCGACCATGGCTGATTCCGTGCTTGCCGGCTATGTCGAAGCCATCGAACGCAAACTTCATAACAATGGTGCCCACGCGCCCTCTTTCGCCCTCCCCTCCTGATCATAAGAAGCGAAATGGACGGAATTGCCGCACGCGATCTTTCTAAACTTACCGCCGCTGCGAAAAGCGAACCGGCGGGCGACGGAGATCCCACGAGCCGCCAAGAGAGAATCGCGGGGTTGGCGCAGGCGATGTATTGCGCTCCGGCCGAGTCCCTCGTGTCACGCAGGGTCCTCGAAAGTCTCGTGCGCGTCGCCGACTTTGGCCTTGTCGCCATCTCTGGCCTTGTGATTCATTTCGGATTTTTCGGTTCTGCCCATAGCGTGCGATGGCCATATTTCGTCTTTTGTCCGAGCATGGCTGTGGGCGTGGTCCTCATCTTTCAGGCGCTTGGCTTTTATAGGCTTGGCGCCTTTCGCAACGTTTTGCCGCGTGCGCTGCGTTTGGTGGCGGGCATCACTTTTGTTTATGTCGTCGCCTTTGCCTTAGGCGTCGCTCTGAAATTCGAGCCCGCCGTCATATGGCCTTTTCTTTTGGCGTGGCTCGCTGCGGCGCTCACCCTGCTGCTCGCCGCACGCATAGGACTTGCAATCACAGTCGATCGATTGATCCGCAGTGGACGCCTCACGCGCCGGACCGTGCTTGTCGGCGGCGGCGGCGCGGCAGATGAACTCTTGCAGCAATTGGCCGACCTGCCGCCGGCGGACCTGCAAATTCTCGGTATTTTCGATGATCGCGCCGATGCGCGCTCTCCTCCGGTCGTCGGCGGGTTCCGCAAGCTCGGCACGGTTGACGATCTGATCGAATTCTCGCGTCGCACACGCGTCGATCTTGTCATATTCACTTTGCCGATTACTGCCGAGCAGCGCATTCTGCAAATGCTGCACAAATTATGGGTGCTGCCGATCGACATCCGCCTCGCGGCGCATATGAGCAAGCTGCATTTCCTCCCGCACTCCTATTCCTATATCGGTTCGGTTCCATTCATCGATATTTTCGAGAGGCCGCTCGCCGATTGGGATCTCTTACTCAAACTATGTTTCGACAAGATCGTCGGCACTATCTGCTTGGCCTTCCTGTCGCCCGTGATGCTGTTCGTCGCGCTCGCAGTCAAACTCGATTCCAAGGGGCCTGTTCTTTTCAAACAGAAGCGCTACGGGTTCAATAATGAGCTGATTGAGGTCTATAAGTTTCGGTCCATGTATGTCGACACGCTCGATCACACCGCGAGCACGCTCGTGACCCGCGGCGATCCGCGCGTGACCCGTGTCGGCCGTTTCATCCGCAAGACTTCGCTCGATGAATTGCCGCAGCTCTTGAATGTCGTCTTCAAGGGCAATCTTTCGCTCGTCGGGCCGCGCCCGCATGCTGTTCATGCCAAAGCGGCGGAACGGCTCTATGATGAAGCTGTTGACGGCTATTTTGCGCGACATAGAGTGCGACCGGGGCTCACCGGCTGGGCTCAGATCAATGGTTGGCGCGGCGAGACGGATACGCAAGAGAAAATCCAGCAGCGCGTCGAACACGATCTCTATTACATCGAAAACTGGTCGCTCCTGCTCGACGTCTACATTTTGCTGGCGACACCCTTCGCTCTGCTGAAGACCCACAATGCCTATTAGAGCGGCGGCCGCTCGGATGAAATCATCAGATCGAGAAGAAAATATTTAAAATCAATATATTGTAGAATGCCTCGTGCGGAGCACCGATGGAAGACGCAAGCCTGTTCTTCTCCGTGCGCGCCCGACCACAGGCATCGCCTCTGATGCTCGTGTCGGGGCGAAGCCCTTGGGCTCAGCTCAGCCACAGGAGGCGCGCACTTGGTTGCCTCCAAGAGTTCTTCGTCTGGCTCACAATGGTTTCGGCGCTTACGGTGACGACCGGGGTTGCCGAGGCGCTACAGATAAAGCTTGCTCCGGATGCCGCTCCGGAGATCGTGTTCGATTCAGCGCACGACAGCTGCCAAGGCGGAGATCCGGTTGATCTCAATGCGCGTGCCTATCGAGATGCGAAC
>DAIESR010000251.1 GCA_027346205.1 Beijerinckiaceae bacterium | reverse complement strand
CTGGAACGGCGGATCATTCTGTACTCCGAAGCTCATATGACAGAATTATTGCGGCGCAACAATATGCCGATAGCGCGGAACCGCAAACGCTTTTCGCGCAAACTCGCTTCCGGCGAATACCGCAGCGCGGCATCGAAGCGGAAGTCAGAGCATCAGACCCGCAGACGGGAACCGGCTGCGGGACGAATCTGATGCGAAAACAAAACACAAGAGCGGCAGCACCGATTCCATTTGAATGTTTGCCGCTCTGTGCATGAATCGTGACGAACAGCTCTGCCTCGCAGAAGTCGGCGGCTGTCCCAGCGGCTGGGTCGCGGTCTTTTGCCGCGCGCGGCGCGCGACGACTTCTATGATGCTTTCCCGCCCTGCCGGAGTCCGACGCCGCCGGACTGCCCATGACGATTCGCGGCTGAGCGCGCCGCCGGCCCTCGCATTTGGCGCATGGTCGGGAAACGTCTATCAAGCGTCCTGAGCCATGCCGCCAATGCCATATCCGCCTTCGTCGATCAATGGGATCTCGCCATGTCCGCTGCCGGAGAAGATCGTTCCAGCCCATCCGCTCACGCGCTGTTGCCCGCGCGACTCGTCGCAGGCTATGAAGATTTTCTCGGCGGCCGTTTCCGGCGCGAGCAGGATCGCTATGGTCAGCTCGCCAAGACAGGGCAAAAGCCGAAGGTTCTGTTGATCGGCTGTTGCGATTCGCGGGTCTCTCCCGAAGTCATTTTCGATGCCGGTCCCGGTGAGATCTTCGTGGTGCGCAATGTCGCCAATCTGGTGCCACCCTATGCACCGAATGACGATCTGCACGGGACGTCGGCCGCGCTTGAATTCGCCGTCCTGAGCCTCGCGGTGGAACATATCGTCGTCATGGGCCATGCAAGCTGCGGTGGCGTGCGGGCCTTTGTCGACAATGCCGGCGAGGCGCCGCCGCCCGGCGATTTCATCGGCCATTGGATGTCGCTCATCAAGCCGGCAGCCGAACGGGTCGGCCCGCCCGAGGCGCCTCTCGACCTCTATGCCGAACGGCTGGCCAAGGCATCGATCATCCATACGCTGGCCAATCTGCGCACCTTCCCCTATGTGCGGGAGCGTGAAACACATGGCCAGCTTGCTCTGCATGGCGCCTATTTCGGCGTCGCCGACGGGCGGCTGCTCGCGCTTGATGAAAAGAGCGGCGAATTCCTGCCCATTTCCGAAGCAGCGCATGCCAAGGCTTTCGCGACGCCGCGCTTTTGAAACGCTGCCGCTACACCTTGCTTCAAGTGGGGTCGTCGACTCCACCCGTCCGGAAGGCGAGAAACCCTCTATTCCTTTCGATTGCAAATATGCGAGAGCACGATGATATTTTTTCAAATCGCCATCATGGTCCGACATTCTGGTTCAACGGATGATCTTTTCGGCGAAGTCGACGCGGCTTTTCTGGATCATGCTCTCGCGATCAGATGATCCATATGCCATCCTTCTTGTCCCTGCTTCGCCTCTTCTATGGCGCCTATCTGCGCTTTGTCGATGATGACGGCTGGGCGATCGCCAGCCATGTCGCGCTGACGATTTTAATGTCCATGTTTCCTTTCTTGATTTTCATTACCGCTTTGGCCGGGTTTTTCGGCACCAAGGGGCTCGCGGATGAAGCGACCCGCATGCTGCTACAGACCTGGCCCGAGCAGGTGGCGTTGCCCTTGGCGCGCGAGATCAACAATGTGCTCACCCAGAGTCACAGCAGCCTGCTCACCTTGGGCATGGGGCTTTCGATCTATTTTTCTTCGAGCGGCGTCGAAGCTCTGCGGGTCGGTCTCGACCGCGCTTATGAAGTGAAAGATCTACGGCCCTGGTGGCTGTCGCGGCTCTATTCCATCCTCTTCGTTTTCGTTGGCGCGGCGGCGCTTCTGGCGCTTGGCTTTTTCATCGTACTCGCCCCGCTGATTTGGACGACGGTCCTGCATTTCGCGCCGGCGATGCGGCCGCTCGAACGGCCCGTCACTTACATGCGCTTCGGGATCGCCGGGGGGCTGCTTCTCCTGGCGCTCGTCATCGTCCATAAATTTTTGCCGGCGGGGCGTCGATCGCTCGCTGACATCGCGCCGGGCATAGTGCTGACCCTCGGCCTCTGGATCGAAGCGGGCTATGTCTTCGGAGCCTATCTTTCCGAATTCGCGCGCAATTATGTGAATGTCTATGCGGGTCTCGCCTCGGTCATGATCGTGCTCGTCTTTCTCTACATGCTGGCCGCCATCTTCATTTATGGGGCCGAACTCAATGCAGCGATCATGCACGCACGGCAAGAAAGGCGAGAGGCACGCAAGGCCTGATGTGCAAGGCCCATCTCGTCGCGACGCCGCTCTACAGCGCAACCGCATGTGGTTGTTGCATCGCGTCAAAGGAGGTTTCTGCGCTGCGGCAGGCCGCATCTGCCTATTTTGACGCAGCTGTCCTTTGTCGCTTATGCTCGATTCGACATAGCGTCGCCTGGTCGGATCGATGCCCTCGATGATCAAATCGCCTTTTGCTCTCGTGGTGCTTTCTCTCGCTTTATGCGGCGAAGTCAGTGCCGCCACCGGGGCCGATGATGTCGAGACGTCGGCGCTCCCCAAGCTTGCCTTGAACCCACCGGCAGCGCCCATATGGAATTCGCATTCGTCCTCCATCTGGAGCGGGTTCTATACGGGCAGCGACGCCTTCCCTGCATCCGGCAACAATATGCGCGGATATGTCGGCGGGGTCGGATTTGCCGGTGTCCCCAGTTCGGCGCGCTTTGCGTCCAGCTTTTCCGGGCACGCAGCATCCAAGACCTATGGCGACGCAAGAGCGGCCGGCAAAGTCGGCGATGATATCGCCGGGATCATGCGCGCGGCGGCGGCCGGCAGCGTTCTCGGCAAGTCTGATCCAGGTTCCAGCACCGGCAATCCGAACGGCGGCAATGCGCTCAGCAATCTTCGCAATGCGCCAACCAATGTGAAGATCCGCGGCACTGATATCGAGATCGGCGCTCATATGAACCTGAATATAGGTATTATCGGCAACATGAGCCAGGCTGGCACCGATCGCTGACATGCGATCAATAACAAATACCGATCCAGCGAAACGACGGAGCTCAAATCGGCAATCGCGAGGCGGACATGGCCGATCCTTACGATCTCCAGCGCTTTGTGGACGCGCAAGCGCCCACCTATATGCAAGTCTGTGCAGAGCTGCGCGCGGGACGCAAGAAAAGCCATTGGATGTGGTTCGTCTTTCCGCAGATCGCCGGGCTCGGGCATAGCGACATGGCGCGCAGATTTGCGATCTCCTCACGTGCGGAAGCGGAGGCTTATCTCGCGCATGAGATCCTCGGGCCGAGGCTCGAAGACTGCACGCGTCTCGTCAACCAAATCGATGGCTGCACGGCCCATGAGATCTTCGGGAGTCCTGACGATCTGAAATTTCGATCCTCGATGAGTCTTTTCGCGGCGGTTTCATCGCGGGCTTCGGTCTTTAATTCTGCGCTGCAAAAATATTTCGGCGGCCAAGCCGATCCGATCACTCTGGGACGGCTTTAAAAGCATGGCCACCGTGCAGCGACCTCGGTGATCACGAGCAGGTTTCGATTTCGCGCTCGATCGCAGTCAGCAGGGGCGGAAAGCCCTCC
>DAIESR010000249.1 GCA_027346205.1 Beijerinckiaceae bacterium | reverse complement strand
AAGGCCACGATCGTCGCCTTGTCGCTCGATGGCGGCGAAGACACAATCCTCGTCGAAGGTCCGGATTTTCTGAGTTCGCCGCGACTCGCACCCGACGGCAGGAGTCTCGCCTGGATCGCCTGGGACCATCCCAATATGCCTTGGGATGCGACGCGGCTTTGTCTTGCCGATGTCGCGGCGGACGGGACACTCGCGGCGACGAAGCTCATCGCCGGCGGTGATGACGAGTCGATCGTGCAGCCCCGCTTTGGCGCCGATGGCCGGCTCTATTTCTCCTCCGATCGGACCGGCTGGTGGAATCTCTATGTCGCGGGGCCAAACGGTGTCGAAGCCGTCGCGCCGATCGAGGCCGAAATCGGTGGCCCGCATTGGGTCTTCGGCCAGCGGGCCTATCATCTTCTGCCGGATGGCCGCATTCTCGTCGCCGTCGTCTCGAATGGCCTGCGCAGGGTGGCGATGATTGCTCAGGGCAAATATGAAAAGCTCGATCTCGGCCAAGGTGTCGAACAAGTGTTGGACTGTCCTTTGCCGCTCGGCGATGGGCTCGCCATGATTGCCACGCCGACGCATGAGCCCCCGTCCGTCTCAATCAAGCCGGATGCCCCCGGTGCCGTCATGAAGATCCGCGCCGGCACGCCACCTGTCCTGACCGAGGACTCGATCTCCATCGGCGAGCCGATCACCTTTCCGACGCAGGATACGATTGGCCATGCTTTCTGGTATCCGCCGAAAAGTCGCGATCATGCGGCGCCGGAAGGTGAATTGCCGCCGCTCGTCGTGCTCTCGCATGGTGGGCCGACGAGCATGACCACCAATGGCTTTGCGCTGCGCATTCAATGGTGGACGACGCGCGGCTTTGCGGTGGTGGATGTTAATTATGGCGGCTCGACCGGCTTCGGGCGCACCTATCGCCAAAGGCTCGACGGACAATGGGGTATAGTCGATGTCGAAGATTGCATCGCCGCGGCGCGCCATCTCGCCGAGCGTGGCCTTGTCGACCGCGATCGAATTGTCATTCGTGGCGGCAGCGCCGGCGGCTTCACCACGCTTGCGGCCTTGACCTCCTCCGAGGTCTTCAAGGCTGGCGCGAGCCTCTATGGCGTTGCCGATCTCATGCTGTTGGCGCGTGACACGCATAAATTCGAGTCGCGCTACCTCGACCGGCTCATTGGTCCATTGCCGCAGGCCGAGGTGCTCTATGCCGAGCGCTCGCCGATCAACCATATCGAGCGCCTTGCCTGCCCGATCATTTTCTTTCAAGGCATGGAGGACAAGACCGTGCCGCCGAACCAGGCGGAGAGCATGGTGGCGGCCATGGCGGCGCGCGGCCTGCCAGTCGCCTATTATGCTTTCGAGGGCGAAGGCCATGGCTTTCGCCGCGCCGAAACCTTGAAGCGTGTGCTCGAACTGGAGCTTGGTTTCTATGGCCGCGTCTTCGGCTTTGAGGTGCCTAATCTGAATGAGCAAGTCGTCATCCGCAATGAAGCATATTCCTGAAAAGGCGGAGACTTTTCGGACGAGACTAGGCGCATAGACGCAAAACGCATGCAGAAACGCTCTAGATTGAAATGGTTCCAGCCTTATTGCTTTGCCTGATGAACGCGCCTATGCTTGCCGAGCCAGAGTTTGAAGCCCGAGTATGGGCGATTTGGGAAACGGTGCCGGTCATAAGGGCGCCGAATGAACGGCGTCACAGAAGGTCGTAGCCCAAATCGTGCTGAGCCACCGGTCAATGAATGACCGGGCCGGCGCGTATCGTTCTCCCCGTCGATCTCGCCGGACCGCGCGCTCGATCACAGAAGCGCTCGGTCTTCGTCGCTTCGAAACATTTTGCAGATCGAGGGAAGAAAATATGACAGCTATTAGCGATACGCCTTTCGGCAAATTGGAGGCGGATGGCCGCCTCTTGAAGCCGCAATTGAAGGCCGACACCCATGTCGAGGGCCGGTTCGGCTATCGCGGCGACATTGCCTATGACGGCCCGGAAGTCTTCATCAAGGAAGTCTTTGCGGTGTCTGAAGCCGGCAAGCCGGCGATTGGCTTTCTCGCGGGCTCGATCAAGGAATTCGAGACTTTGCCGAAGCTCGTCGAATCCTTCGGTCCGCTGCTCGATGGTGAAGGCAAATATTTGATTTATGTCGGCGACCTGCCGCGCGGCAGCCGCTGGTACATCCCCTTCGGCAATGTGAATATCTTCATCGTCTTCATCGACGATACCTCGGTCTATAATGAATTGATCGACACATTCTATGTCGACAAGGTGAAGCTGAAGAAATACGACACTTCGGCCAAGCTCGATGCGCTCGCCGATGTCGGGCTGAAATATAATTCAGTCTCCGATTATCAGACGGTTTCCTATGAGGAAGCGCTGAAGCGCAAGGCTGCCGGCTGAACGATCCTAGGCCAAAGGCCTGCCTGCTAAGAGCGTTTTCTGATCCGAGCCTTTCATCCGATCGACAAGAAAACGCTCAAAATCAAAGCGCTGGAGCATGCTCTAAAACTCAGGCGCGATGGACGATCGAGAATGGATGCTCGCGCTCAGCGCGGGCACCGCGCCTTGTCGGGCAAGAGCGAATAGTGGGACAGACTTGACCCCAAAGACTTGGGTCCTAAAGACTTGGGTCTCGATGCCGCCTTTCAATATGGCGTGTAGGATTTTTCCTCGATCAAATCCGAACCGAAGGTGATATTGATCTGGCGCTTGACGGCGGCGCGTTCGTCATTGGTGCGGTAGATGCTGCGCGCCAAAGCGATGAAATCCGGTCCGAAATCGGTCTGCCGTTCGCAATCTCGGATGGCATCCTCGAGTTCCCAGAGCTGCTCGTTCACCGCTTTCAGATGCACCGCCAATGAGTCGAGCGTCGCCGACGCCGGGATCACCTGCTCGCAGCGGTTTCGAAGCAGACCGAGTTCGGTTTGTACATTCTTGATCTTGGCAGCGTCGGTAAAACGCTCGGCTTTGATCTCGAGGATCGTGATTTTATCGATCAATTCGCCGATGGCGATCGGCGTCTCGACGAAATGTCCCATTACGGCCTACCGAAAATCAACGAGGCATGAATCGCTGTATCCAGGCCTCTGCCTTCAAATGAAGGAACGAAGGCCGCGCAGCGTGATCCGGCTCGTTCCGCGATCGACATGCGATCTCTCCGCAGACGATTGCGCGGCAGGATAAGGGATGAAGCTTATCTGCATCTGAAGTCCCGGCAGCAGAAGATCCGGCTTTTTCTCGTTCTGGCGTCGGGCAGGATTCCTGACAGTCCAATGGCCACCGCCAGCTTCGTGGCATCTCTCTTCATGGCGTAATCTTCATCGGCGTTGAAACAACGCAGAGATTGCGCCGCCTTCAAATCCCCACCACTTCCGACGGCACCTCGCCCTGCGGCTGGACGTCGTTCGTGAGAACCGTCTCAGCTTTTTTTCTCCTATACCACTCCACTCTGTTGCGTCCGGACCGTTTAGCTTCATAGAGCACCCTGTCGGCGGCCTCGATCAAGGTCTCCGCATTCTCTCCATCTGTCGGGAACACCGCGATACCGGCCGAAATTGTGATACGCCCAAGCGTCGCGCCTTTGTGCTGGACGGCCAGCGTCGCCACTTCCTCTCGTACTATGTCGACTCTCGAGACAGCGAGGTCGTCCTCGGTGTCGATCAGGACAATCACGAATTCCTCGCCGCCATAACGGGCAACAATGTCGGTCGGCCGTACCCGTTTGTACAGCAAATCGCCAAGGGCGGCGAGGAGCGTGTCGCCGGCATTGTGACCGAACTGATCATTGAAGCGCTTGAAATGGTCGATGTCGATCATCACAACGCCGATTTTCTGGACGAGGCTGCGCGCGCGCTCGATCTCGCGGCTCAGTATTTCCAATAAGTAGCGCCGGTTGAAAAGCCCGGTCAGAGGATCCCGCAGTGCCTGATGGCGCAGCGTCTCATGCAGCCGCTGGTTCGCAATGGTCAACGCCAAGTTCTCCGTGACGGTTGCATAGAATTCGAGGCGATCGGCGGAAGGCGGTTCGATCGCCCCGGTTTCGGTCACGCCAATCTTTTGCAGGCAGAGCGCCCCGAGCGTCTCGCCATGGGCCGTGATCGGCAGGCAGAGATGGCCCCTGTCGTTTCCTTTGCTGACGTGCTCACAGGCCAGGGCGTTGTCGTTGTCGCTGAAGAAATGCGGCCTGCCACACCGCACCGCCCAGCATTCGTCAGGCGCAAAGCTGGCCGCGAAGCCATCCGGATCACCCCAAGTCATCATTCGCTCGAGCAAGTTGCGCGACGCCCTCATCACATAGAGGGCACCGGATGTATCCGGAAACAACCGGCCAAGCTGATGTTCGGCAACGTGGCTGATTTCCTCAAAGCTTCTGCTCGCCTGGAACATCTTGCTCATGTCGCCGAGGATCACGACCTCGCGCTGACGGTCTCTGAGCATGGCGAGCGAATTCTCGAGGGTCTGTTTGGCTTCGGTAATCTCGCGTGTACGCGCTGCAACCTTGTCTTCAAGCTCGCTTTGTGCAGCGAGAAGCTGTTGTTCGGCTTGTTCCAGCGCCACATTCTTGACAACGAGCCGCTTGAAAACCAGGAAATAAAGCGCTGGAAAAAGAATGAGCGTCAGGATCATCGGGTCGGCGAGAGCCTCGGCGAATCGATTAGGAAGCCCGAGGTATGGAAGCACGAGCATGATTGCGACTTCGCCGAAGAAGACGAAGGACAATAATAAGAGAAACAATCGGCTTGCTTCGCGGTACGCGGTCATGCAAGTGGAACCCGTTCCCCGCAGGGTACCCGGTACACATACTTCCAGCGCCCCCAGCGGATATTAACGATAAGGCGACAATTTCATGATGACAATGGCAACTTAAAGAAATGCCAGT
>DAIESR010000248.1 GCA_027346205.1 Beijerinckiaceae bacterium | reverse complement strand
TTTGCTCGACAAGCTGCACGACATTGATTCAACTCGGTTCAGAGGGGTTGGCGACTCTTCTGGACACGAAAAGGATCAACGCCGTGCGGCACAAGAATAGTGTTTTCCACGATCTTCTCAAACTCATTCCCTGGACCGCCTTCGACCGGCTTGTGGACGAACATGGCAGCGATGCGCTGGTCCGCAAATTCAATTCGCGCGAACAATTGATCGCCTTGCTTTACGGTCAGTTGGCGGGAGCCCATTCGCTCCGCGACATCATCACCGGACTTTCGAGCCATCAGGCACGGCTCTATCATGTCGGCGGCAAGGTTCCCGCGCGCTCGACCTTCGCCGATGCCAACCGCGGCCGCAGCTACGAAGTCTTCTCCGGCCTCTTCGCTCACATGCTCGGGAGGGCGACGCGCGGCCTCAAACGCAAGATCGGCGAAGCGGTCAGGCTCATCGATTCGACCAGCCTGCATCTTGCCGGCATCGGCACCGAATGGGCCCGCTTCTCGACCGATGTCTGCGGCGCCAAGGCGCATATCGTCTACGATCCAGATCTCGGTCGACCCGTCTACCATGCGGTGACGCCGGCCAAGATCAACGACGTCACTGTCGCCAAAAACATGCCGATCGACAAGGGCGCGACCTATGTCTTCGATCTCGGCTATTACGACTTCGCCTGGTGGGCGCGGCTCGATGCCGAAGGCTGTCGCATCGTGACCCGCTTCAAGACGAATACGCCGCTCGTCGAAGCACACGACATGCCGCTCGATCCGCAGACGCGAGCTGCCGGCTGCATCTTATCCGACCGCATCGGCTTCCTGCCCGAACGGCAAGCCAAGAACCGCAAGAACCCAATGCGGGCCGCGGTGCGCGAGATCGTCGTCGAGATCGAGACCGGCAAGCGTTTGCGCATTCTCACCAATGATCTCGATGCGTCGGCGCAAGAGATCGCCGATCTCTATAAAAGGCGTTGGCAGATCGAACTCTTCTTCCGTTTCGTCAAGCAGACGCTGAAAATCAAGCATTTCATCGGCCGTTCCGAAAATGCCGTGCGTATTCAGATCGCCGTTGCCCTGATCGCATTTCTGCTGCTGCGCATGGGCCAACAGATGAGCCAGGGTAAAAATGGCCCGCTCGAGATGCTGCGATTGATCCGCGGCAATCTCATGCACCGAAAGGACTTCATGCGCCTGAAGCAAATTCAACATCAACCGCCTTACGACAAACGACAACTCACTCTCGACTTCCTACTTACTTGAACCGGACACCCGTGGGCTTGACCCGGCCATCCAGGCCGACCGATTCTTGGCGGGGTTTTTCTCGTGTAGGCTTCGGCGTGACCGCAATCACGTGGATGGCCGGGTCAAGCCCACGGCTGTCCGGTTGGATTTTGCTCGACAAGCTGCACGGCATTGATTCAACTCGGTTCAGAGGGGTTGGCGACTCTTCTGGACACGAAAAGGATCAGCGCCGTGCGGCACAGGAATAGCGTCTTCCATGATCTTCTCAAACTGATTCCCTGGACCAGCTTCGACCGGCTTGTGGACGCGCATGGCAGCGATGCGCTGGTCCGCAGATTCAAGTCGCGCCAACAATTGATCGCCTTGCTTTATGGGCAATTGGCGGGCGCCTCTTCGT
>DAIESR010000244.1 GCA_027346205.1 Beijerinckiaceae bacterium | reverse complement strand
CGCAAATATGGACGCCTTATCACCACAGATCGGGATATTTTCGATCAATGTATCGACACGATCGTGCGCCAAGTCGACGACATCAAGCGTATGGTCGATGAGTTCTCGTCCTTCGCCCGCATGCCGAAGGCGCGGCTCGCGGAGGATGATCTGACGGAGTGCGTGCGCCAGGTGATCTTCCTGATGCGTGTCGGCCATCCCGATATCGAGTTCGAGGATCGCGTCCCGGAGGGCTCGATCATGGCGCAGTTCGACCGCAGGCTTCTGTCGCAGGCGCTCACCAATGTGATCAAGAATGCGACGGAAGGCATCGCCGCTCAAGCAGCGATTGAACCGTTCAAAGGCCGGATTTCCGTATCGCTCAATGTGACGCAAGCCGGCTTTGCTGAAATTTTCGTGATCGACAATGGCAAAGGCTTTCCCAAGGACAATCGCAACCGTCTGCTCGAGCCCTATGTCACGACGCGGACGGAAGGGACGGGTCTCGGCCTCGCGATCGTCGCCAAGATTCTCGAAGATCATGGCGGTGGTCTCGAACTTCTCGATTCACCGGAAGGGCGGGGCGCCGTCGTTCGGCTTTATTTCCCGTGCAGTGACACAGCGCACGGCTCCGACGTTATTGTCGCCGAAAAAATGACCGCGTCGGATGAAAGCCCCAGTTAGGGCGGGGTGAGGAAAAGTGGGAGCCGGTTTTCCGCCCGCATCCCGCTCTGAGTTACTTGATCTGAGAGAGCGCGAAAGCAGAGATGGCAAGCGATATTTTAATCGTCGATGACGAAGCCGACATTCGCGAGATCGTATCAGGCATTTTGTCCGATGAAGGACATGGTACGCGCACGGCCAAGAATTCCGACGAGGCGCTGGCCGCGATCGAGGCGCGGCGGCCGCATCTCGTCTTTCTGGACATTTGGCTGCAGGGTTCGCGCCTCGACGGGCTGCAGCTGCTGCAATTGTTTAAGACCCATCATCCCGCGCTGCCAGTGGTGATGATCTCCGGCCACGGCAATATCGAAACCGCTGTCTCCGCGATCAAAATGGGCGCCTATGATTTCATCGAGAAGCCGTTCAAGGCCGATCGCCTGGTGCTCGTCGCCGAGCGCGCGCTCGAAGCCTCGCGTCTGAAGCGCGAGGTCAACGAACTTCGCACGCGCGCGGGCGCGCTCAACCGCATCATCGGCAAGTCGAGCGCGATCAATCAATTGCGCCAGATCATCGAGCGTGTCGCGCCGGCCAATTCGCGGGTTCTCATCACCGGCGCTCCGGGCGCTGGCAAGGAACTTGTGTCGCGTTCCATCCACGAAGCTTCGGCGCGCGCTTCCGGGCCTTTCGTCGTCATCAATTCTGCGACGATCACCCCTGACATGATGGAGATCGAGCTCTTTGGCGTTGAGGCTAAAGACGGCCGCGGCCGCAAGGTCGGCGCGCTCGAGGAAGCGCATGGCGGCACGCTCTATCTCGACGAAATCGCCGACATGCCGAAGGAGACGCAAGGCAAGATCCTGCGCGTGCTCGTCGATCAGAATTTTCAGCGGGTCGGCGGCGCGACGCGCGTGCATGTCGATGTCCGTATCATATCCTCGAGTTCGCGCGATCTGCCGGCGCTGATCGCCGACGGCGCGCTTCGGGAAGATCTCTTCCATCGCCTGTCGGTCGTGCCGATTCGCGTGCCGTCACTTGCCGAGCATCGCGACGACATTCCCGAATTGATCGATTTCTTCATGGATCAAGTGTCGATGACGAGCGGCATGCCGCGGCGCAAGATCGCCGACGAGGCCATGGCCGTGCTGCAATCGCATGATTGGCCCGGCAACATTCGGCAATTGCGCAACAATGTCGAGCGGCTGATGATCCTTGCGCCCGGCGATCCGGAGGCGGAACTCACCTCCGACATGCTGCCGGCCGAGGTCGGCGCGCTTGTGCCCTCGACGCCCAATGGCGCAGGCGGCGAAAAGCTGATGGGTCTGCCGCTGCGCGATGCACGTGAGGTCTTCGAGCGAGAATATCTCGTCGCGCAGATCAGCCGCTTTGGCGGCAATATTTCCCGCACGGCGGAATTCATCGGCATGGAGCGTTCGGCGCTCCACCGCAAGCTGAAATCATTGGGAATCGATTAGGAAGCGCTCGTCGCGCCTCCCGTCAGCGGCTGCGCCGCGCTCTGTTCCATTCCGCGGCGAGATCGAGAAAATTCGCGAGAATGCGATGGCCATGCTCGGAAGCTATGCTTTCGGGATGGAATTGCACGCCGTGCGTCGGGCGGTTCTTGTGCGACAGCGCCATGATGAGCCCATCCGTCTCGGCGGTGATCTCAAGATCCTCCGGCAGGCCCTCGCGCTTGACGACGAGTGAATGATAGCGCGTGGCTTGAAACGGCCCATTGATCCCGCGAAAGATCTTTTCGGCCTTGTGGCTGATCTCGGCGACCTTGCCATGGACGGGCAGGGGCGCACGGATGACTTCGCCGCCAAAAGTTTCGCCGATCGCCTGATGGCCGAGGCAGACGCCGAACATCGGAATTGATTCGCTCGCGGCGCGGATGAGATCGAGGCAGATCCCGGCCTCATGCGGCGTGCAGGGGCCGGGCGAGAGCATGATCGCATCGGGGCCGGCTGCGATGACCTCGGCAACGCTTACCTGGTCATTGCGATGCACGGTCACATCGGCGCCGAGCGTGCCGAGATAATGCACCAGATTGAAGGTGAAGCTGTCGTAATTGTCGATGAGCGTGACGGCGAGCATGGGGTCTATACTATGCCGCCTTTTGGGCCGCCGGGGCAAGTGGGATGAAAATGAGCCCCCGAGATTTGGGATGTGAAGGCGTAAGGCGCTTTGCTCCTGCGGTTCCGGCAAGAGGTACAAACATTGCCGCAGTTGCGCTGGTCCAGTCATGAGCCGCATCATACTGAGCGTCATGCGCGCTGCGCTTCTATTGCCCTCGCTTTGCCCGCATCGCAAAGCGCACCGCCTCTTCTGCCGCGCGAAACAGAGCCTGCGCCTTGTTGATCGTTTCGCGCTGCTCATAGGCCGGGTCCGAATCATAGACCACGCCGGCGCCGGCCTGCACATGCATATAACCGTCCTTCACCACTGAGGTGCGCAGGATGATGCATGTGTCCATATCGCCATTGGCGCCGAAATAGCCGATGCAGCCGGCATAGATTCCGCGCTTGTCCGTTTCCAATTCGTCGATGATCTCCATTGCCCGGACCTTGGGGGCGCCAGAGACCGTGCCGGCCGGAAAGCCAGCCGCGAGCGCATCGATCGCATCCTTATCCGGCGCGAGCCGCCCGTCGACATTGGAAACGATATGCATCACATGACTATAGCGCTCGATCATGAATTTCTCGGTGACCTCGACCGTGCCGATCTGCGCGACACGGCCGACATCATTGCGGCCGAGATCGAGCAGCATCAGGTGCTCGGCGCATTCCTTTTCGTCGCGTAGGAGATCTGCGGCGAGCGCTTCGTCTTCGGCCGGCGTCTTGCCGCGCCAGCGGGTGCCGGCGATCGGCCTTATCGTCACTTTGCCGTCGCGTACGCGCACCAATATCTCGGGGCTCGAACAGACGATCTGGAAGCCGCCGAAATCGAGATAGCAGAGAAAAGGCGCGGGATTGACGCGGCGCAGGGCGCGATAGAGCGAAAAGGCCGGCAGGGCGAAAGGCGCGGTGAAGCGCTGCGACAGCAAGACCTGAAAAATATCGCCGGCGCGAATATA
>DAIESR010000222.1 GCA_027346205.1 Beijerinckiaceae bacterium | reverse complement strand
CGCTTTCTCCACTGGTTCGATAATGAAGCGCGCAAGGGCAAGCTCACGGAAATCGACGCCGCGCAAGCGCTCGAGACCTTCCGCCGCAAATCCCGCAAATTGAAGGATGTGTCCTTCCCGACGATCTCCGCGGCGGGACCCAATTCCGCGATCCCGCATTATCGCGTCACCGTCTCGTCCAACCGCAAGATCGGCAAGGGCATTTTCCTCATCGATTCGGGTGGCCAATATGAGGACGGCACGACCGACATCACCCGCACTTTGGCGGTCGGCAAACCGACGGCGGAGATGCGCGACCGCTACACGCGCGTCCTCAAGGGTAATATTGCGATCAGCCGCGCCGTCTTTCCAAACGGCACATCGGGCGCCCAGATCGATGCCTTCGCGCGCAACGCGCTCTGGCAGGCGGGTCTCGATTTCGATCATGGCACGGGCCATGGCGTCGGCGCCTATCTCTCTGTCCACGAAGGGCCGCAGCGCATCGCAAAGACAGGCTCGACACCGCTCGAACCCGGCATGATCGTCTCGAACGAGCCCGGCTATTACAAAGCCGGCGAATTCGGCATACGCATCGAAAATCTCGTTTGCGTCGAGCCACGCAAGGTCAAAGGCGCGGAGCGCGATATGCTCGGCTTCGAGATCATGACGCTCGTGCCGATCGATACCAGCCTGATCGCGCCCAAACTCCTCGATGCCGAGGAGCGCCGCTGGTTCAACGCCTATCATGCCCGCGTGCGTCGCTCGCTCTGGCCCTATCTTGAAGGCGATGTGCGCAAATGGTTGAAGAACGCGACGAAGCCGATCGGGAAATAGGGCATCGCTACACCTCGACGCCGCTTTCTCTCAATGTAAGAGAAGCACGCGCTCTTCATCCGATGACGTTTACCGGGCGATGATCTTGCGCAGCGACCAGGGCGGGACATTCCTTTCCTTTGGGCTTTCGCCGCGGATCTCCTTGAGCTTCCAGGCCTTCCCCTCTTTCACGAAATCCTAGCGGACGATGGAGGGCTGCGTCTCGTTATAGGACCAGAACTTCGCGGCAATGGTCGCCTTATCGGCCGTCTTCATTTCTTCCGTGATCGAAAGATTTTTGACATCCGGGTCCTGCGAATTGGTGACAGGATCGAAATCGAGAATAAGCGAATCTGTCGCTGTCTCCTTCTTTTCCATCGCGGCAAGCGCGGCGAGCAAGGATTTCGAGAAATAGGCCCTACGAACCCGTTTGTCGTCGAAGGCTGAAGGTCCATCATAGGCACCTTCCTCGCCCGCTCCGAGCTTATAGATTTGCACGATGATGTCGCGCGGCTCATGCGCGACGCGTAAGCTGGGCGCCTTCACTTTTTTCAGTGCAAGCGGCTTCGCGGGTGCAGCGGTGCCCGCTGCTTTGCCCTGCGTCGCAGGCGCTGCCGGTTTCGCCGGCTGAGTGGACAAGACCGATGTCCGAGGCGTAGACGTTTGCGCAAAGCTCGGCGAGGCCAAGACCAATGCGGCCATGCCGAAAAGAAACCCGCTGTTTCGTCGATGAGCTTGCCGCATTTCGTTTCCTCTTCTTTGTTCTTATCCTTATTCAATGCCTCTTTGCTCACCTGCCTTATAGGAAGCTGCTCTCTATCTCGGACATACTCTAATCCCCTGCCCTGGCGGCGAGCTTCAGCCATTCGTCTTCATCAATGGTTTCGATCCCGAGTTCTTTGGCCTTGGCGAGTTTTGAGCCTGCGCCAGGCCCCGCGACGACGAGATCCGTCTTCTTCGATACCGAGGCGGCGACCTTGGCGCCCAATCTTTCCGCCTGCGCTTTCGCCTCGTCCCGGGTCATGCGCTCCAGCGCACCGGTGAAGACGACCGTCTTGCCGGCGACAGGACTCGCGCTGACGATCTCCTCCATTGGCAAAGGCGCGACATGTTTCAATAGCGCGTCGAGCACCTCTTCATTGTGCTTTTCCTGAAAGAAATCGGCAATCGATTCGGCAACCACATTGCCGATGCCTTCGATATTGTTGATCTCGGCGCGTGCTTCCGAGCCTATTGTCGCGTGTTGCGCCGTGGCGCGCAGCGCTTCGAATGTGCCGAAATGGCGTGCGAGCCGGCGTGCATTCGTCTCACCGACATGCCTTATGCCGAGCCCATAGATCAAGCGGTTCACCGGCACCTGCCGTCGCGCCTCGATCGCGGCGAAAAGATTGCGCACCGAGGTCTCGCCATAGCCTTCGCGATTCTTCAGCCGTTGAAGACTGTGCCTGTCGCGCGCTTCGAGCGTGAATATATCCGCCGCCGTCTTGATCAGACCTTCCGCATGGAACTGCTCGATCTGCTTCTCGCCCAAGCCTTCAATGTCGAGCGCATTGCGGGAGACGAAGTGCTTCAATCCTTCGATGGCTTGTGCCGGACAGACGAGCCTTCCGGTGCAGCGGCGCACCACATCGGCCTCACCTGTCTTCGAATCGATCTCGCGAATGGCGGCGGAGCCGCAGACTGGACAGGTTTGCGGGAACGCATAGGGCTGTGCATCCTTCGCCCGTTTGTCGAGAACCATTCCGACGATTTGCGGAATGACATCGCCGGCGCGCTGGACGATGACAGTATCGCCAATGCGAATATCCTTGCGCGCAATCTCGTCTTCATTGTGCAAAGTCGCATTTGACACGACAACGCCGCCGACGGTGATGGGATCGAGCCGCGCGACGGGCGTCAGGGCGCCGGTGCGGCCGACCTGAATGTCGATGTCGCGCAGGACGGTCATCGCCTGCTGAGCCGGGAATTTATGCGCCGTCGCCCAGCGCGGCGCCCGCGAGACGAAGCCGAGACGCTCCTGCAAGGCGATACTGTTGACCTTATAGACGACCCCATCGATGTCATAGCCGAGCGACGCCCGCCGATCCTCCATGTCATGATAGAAATCCAGCAGATCCTTCGCTGAATGGCAGAGCACCATCAGCGGATTGACCGGCAGGCCGAAATGTTCGAAAGCGCGGACCATGCCCAATTGGGTGTCGGCCGGCATTTCGCTCACCTCGCCCCAGGCATAGGCG
>DAIESR010000211.1 GCA_027346205.1 Beijerinckiaceae bacterium | reverse complement strand
CACGACCTTTTTCTTGTCCTCGCTGGGTTTACCGTAGCCGCCCTTGGCGCGGTTGGCGGCGGCTCCGAGGCGTCGGCCTTCGACGGAAGCGCAGAGGTTGCTGTCGGCGCGAAAGGGCCTTTGCCGATTTTTAAGAATCCGCAGGCAGCGCTCCGTGCCGGACTGGAGGATTTTAAACTCGGCGACTCGCGCTCGGCCGTAGAGGCTTTGAAATATGCGGCGGCGGGCGGTGAGTCTCTCGCACGCTGGAAGCTCGCCAAAATGTATGCGGATGGCGACGGCGTTCCGCAAGACGATATCAAGGCCTATCAATATTTCTCGCAGATCGTCGCCAATTATGACGAAGACGATCCCAACCCGCGCGAAAGCTCGGTCGTCTCGAGCGCTTTCGTGGCTGTCGGCGTGTATAGTCTGACGGGTATTGCCAATACGAAGATCACGCCCGAGCCGATGCGCGCGCTCGAAATGTTCCAATTCGCGGCGACAAATTTCGGCGATCCGAATGCGCAATATAATCTTGCGCGCATGTATCTCGATGGCGTTACTGGCCTTGTCGAAAAGGATGTGCGTCAGGCCGCTCGCTGGCTACATCTTGCCGCGGAAAAAGGTCATGCGCCTTCGCAGGCGCTGCTCGGCCAATTGCTCTTCACAGGCCATGACGGCTTGCCGAGTCAACGTGGTCTCGGTCTGATGTGGCTTACGCTCGCGCATGACTCGGCCGGACAATCCAAGAAGAACAAATGGATCAACGACCTCTATAACAAGGCGTCGACGGCAGCGACAGATTCGGACAAGCAGGTCGCAGCGCTCTATCTTGCCGAGATCAAGAAGCGGCATCGGTAAGATATTACGAAGTGTCAGTCAGCGGGGTCGCGGCATCGGATGAAATGCTCGAAGCCGTCGGTTCATGCTGTAATTTCGGTGACGAAGATTGTGGCCGCGTGATCCGCACGCTGCATCATTCGCTCAGTCTTTATGGCCGTTTGCAGCATAGCGCGGCCGGCTGGCCAGGAAATCTGGAACCTCCGCAGCCGGCATGGGACGGCCGAAGAAATAGCCCTGCGCCTCCGTGCAGCCTTTGGTTTGCAGCCACGCATGTTGCCAATCGGCCTCCACACCTTCCGCTGTCGTGGTCATGCCGAGATCGCCAGCGAGCGCGAGCAAGGCATCGACGATTGCTTGAGCCGGAGCGCCTTGTCCGAGATCGCGGACGAAGCAAAGATCGATCTTGATCTTGTCGAAGGGAAAGGCGCGTAAATAGCTGAGCGACGAATTGCCGGTGCCGAAATCGTCGAGAGCGATGGCGATGCCGAGTGTCTTCAGATCATCGAGGGCTTTGCGCACCGCGCGATTTTCGACGAGCCGCACGGATTCTGTGATTTCGAGTTCGAGCCTGTGCGGCGCGAGGCCGGACGCCGCCAGGATGGCGTGGGCGGGAGGCCGCCAGGGCTTTGACACCCAGAGAGAACCTCCTTTATATGACGTAGCCGTGCCAGATCAGGTGGCGACGACGCCGACGGTTTTGCCGCGCTGAAATTGGCACCGCGCGGGTGTAGCTCAATGGTAGAGCAGCAGCCTTCCAAGCTGAATACGAGGGTTCGATTCCCTTCACCCGCTCCAACCCTCGGCTGATATTCAAAAATTCTCAGGCACCGAGCAAAACGCCAATCCAGCGCTTGCTTCATGCGCGCAGGCGTCAGAGAGAGCGGCTGCGCGCGCACCTTCTCTCTGCCTCACCTTGCGAACTCGGAGCCCACCGGCGACATGTCTCCTCGTCTATGGGAGATTGACAGTTACAGTGCGTCGATCGGGATCTTCAGATAGCTGACCCCATTGTCTTCGGGCGGCGGGAGATGGCCCGCACGCATGTTGACCTGGACGGACGGCAAGATGAGCACCGGCATGGAAAGCGTTTTGTCGCGTTCGACGCGCGCCTGCACGAAGGCCTGCTCGCTGATGCCCTCATGGATGTGAATGTTCTTGGCGCGCTCTTCGGCGACAGTGCTTTCCCAATGCGCAGGACGGCCGCCAGGCATATAATCGTGACACATGAAGAGACGCGTCTCTGGTGGCAGCGACAGGATTTTCTGGATCGAGCGGTAGAGCGCTGTCGCGTCGCCGCCAGGGAAATCGCAGCGCGCGGTTCCATAATCGGGCATGAATAGCGTGTCACCCACAAAGGCGGCATTGCCGATCAGATAGGTCAGGCAGGCAGGCGTATGTCCCGGCGTATGTATCGCCTCGGCCGTGAGTGCGCCAATCGTGAACTGTTCGCCGTTATGGAACAAATGATCGAACTGACGGCCATCGGCGGTGAAAGAGGGCTCTGCATTGAACAGGCCTTTGAATGTCGCCTGCACCTTTTTGACGTTTTCGCCAATGCCGGTCCGCCCACCGAGTCTATCCTTGAGATAGACCGCAGCGGAAAGATGGTCGGCATGGATATGAGTTTCGAGGATCCAGTCGATAGTGAGCCCGACTTTCTTGACATGGGCCAGCACCGCGTCGGCTTGCGTCGTCGCGATGCGACCGGATTTCGGATCATAATCTAGAACGGGATCGATGATGGCGGCGTGTCCGCTCGTCGGATCGGCGACGACATAGGTCACGGTAAAGGTCGTCTGATCGAAGAAAGGCGTGATTTGGGCTTCCATGGTCATGCTCTCGGGTCAGGCTCTTGGCCGACGGCCATTGCGTTATAGATATGCCGGATAGGCGGCGGCCGGCGCCTAACTGCTGCGAAGCCGCTGTCTCTCAACCATCCACGGGCTCTATATCTCGGCAAATCGGGCGCTTCCGGCACCTCGCGACATAATAAATTCATACTTGCGAATATATGAATATATATGCTAGTGTCAACCATCACGAAGCTGCTTCATAGTGCCCTTGGCCCCGTATTTATGGTGGGCCAATGCATTTGAAAGAGGTCTTCGCTAGAGCATGTTCCGGAAAAGTTGATCGACTTTTCCGACAAGAACATGCTCCA
>DAIESR010000496.1 GCA_027346205.1 Beijerinckiaceae bacterium | reverse complement strand
ACAGCCGGCAACCCAGCAAGGATGCGGCGAGCATTGCCGAATATATCGCCGCGATCACCGCCGAGCTTGCGGGCATGGCGGGCGGCGCACGGCTCGACATGCTGACCTATTTTCTCAACATGGCGCGGCTCGAAGCGGAATTTCACATGCGCCGACAGGAGTGATGGCAGCGTCATCGCCCCATGCTCGTCACAGGCGGCTGACGAGGCCGTTGCCTTGTTGTTCGAGCTGGCCAGCCAGTTCCAATTCGAGAAGGATCGCGCGAAGCTCACCGGCCGGCACTTCCGCGGTGCGCGCGAGTTCGTCGATCGAGATCGGCGATGGCCCTAGAAGCGCGATGACGCGGTCGCGCATCTCCCCATGACTGAGCTGTGACGGCCCCCCGCCAGAGACTTCGCGACGCGACAGCGCAAAGCCGATACGGTCCGCGCGCCCTTCCTCGCCACCGCCATCATCGCCGTCGGACACCGCTTTGGGTGCCGCTTTGGGTGCCGCTTCGATCTCCGGCAGATCGAGTTCGTCCCACAGCGGCTCGTCATGCTCAGGCGACGGCTCGGTCTCGGCAAAGAGATCCTTGCTCATCGGCTGTTCGATCTGCCGCGCCAAAGCGTCGATCACATCTTGCACGGAGGTGCAGATGGTCGCCCCATCGCGCAGGAGGTCATTGGTGCCTTCCGCGCGCGGATCGAGCGGCGAGCCCGGGACAGCAAAGACTTCGCGGCCCTGCTCCGCCGCGAAGCGCGCCGTGATCAGCGAGCCGGAGCGGCGCGCGGCCTCGACAACGACAGTGCCTTGTGCGAGCCCGGACACAAGCCGATTGCGGCGCGGAAAATCTCTCCCCCGCGCCTCCCAGCTGAAAGGCATTTCGCTGATCGCCGCGCCGCGTGCGATCAAGCGCTCCAACGCCATGACATGTTCAGCCGGATAGATTTTGTCATGGCCGCCGGCAAGCACGGCGATCGTGCCCGAGTCCAGGGTCGTCTGATGGGCACGGATATCGATGCCACGGGCGAGGCCGGAGACTACGACAAAGCCCGCCTGCGCCAGGCCGCGGGCAAGCCTCTCGGCAAAAGCGAGCCCGGCGCCCGAAGCATTGCGTGCGCCGACAATGGCGACAGCCGGACGGGCAAAGATCGACGCATCGCCACGCAACGCAATGAGTGGCGGCGCCGAATCGATCCGCCGCAGCAGCACGGGATAATCCGGCTCGCCCATCCCGATGAAGCGCGCATTGCAGCGCGCGGCCGCTGCGAATTCGCGCTCGATGTCTTCAATGCTCGCGAGCCGCACGGGACGGCCGCGCGGCGCCAGACCCGGCAGCGCTTCGATCGCCGCGCGGGCGCTTCCGAACCGATTGATGAGAGCCCGAAAGGTCCGTGGTCCGACGCTCTCACTGCGCATGAGGCGCAGCCAATCGAAGCGCTGCGCCTCGCTCAGCTGCGGCCCCTCACCGTCATTCATGCGCTGCGTCCGATCTTGGTCTCTGTCCCATTGACGAGCCGCAATATATTGGCTCGATGCATGAACCAGAGCAGCGCCGCAAGAAGCGTATAGAGAAGCGCGACATCGAAACGGCCCAGGAGAAGAAGCGCGATAGGCGTCGCCGCGCTCGCGATAAGTGCGCTCAAGGAAGAATAGCGCGTCACCACGGCGACGATCAGCCAAAGCGCCATGAAGACGAGACCGGCGCGCCAATCGAGCGCGAGCAGCGTGCCGAGAAAAGTCGCGACGCCCTTGCCTCCTTTGAACTTCAGCCAGAACGGAAAGACATGGCCCAAAAATGCGCCCACCGCGGCGACGAGCGGCGGAATTCCCGGCGCGCCATAGGCGACGATGAGCACCGCCGCCGCGCCTTTCAATGCATCGAGAAGAAGCGTCGCTGCCGCAAGATCCTTGCGCCCTGTGCGCAAAACATTGGTCGCGCCGATATTGCCGGAGCCGATCGCGCGCAGATCGGCCGTGCCCGCCATGCGGGTGAGCAACAGACCGAAAGGAATCGCACCACAGAAATAGCCGAAGAGAAGCGCGAGGAGGCTGCTGGTGGGCACAGGCAGGACCGAAGGTTGCGAGCGAAGCTGATAAAGCCAAACTAGCTGGCGGCCGGCGGCAGGGCAACTGAAAGAGCGCGATCGGGACGCGACTCTTTTCTTACGCGCGTCTCGATCGATGCCAATGTCATAGGTAGAAAACAATCATTCGCTTGCCCATCCACCTTCGGCAAAAGCCCATGCGTAACGACCGAAGGGAGGATGCTCCGATGCGCTACGGACTCCATTATTGGGCCGGCCTGCATGGATGCGCGGGTTCGCGCAGGATTCTCACATGCGTCGAAAACGCAGTGTCTCGCTCACTCCGCCTGATGCACGATCTCGCCGGCGACCAGGGTGAGCTTCACCCTGCCCTGCATGCGCGCATCATCGAATGGCGTGTTCTTGCAGCGCGAATGGAGCTTTGCCGGATCGACGATATAGGGCTCGTCGGGATCGAAGCGGATGAGATCGGCCGGCGCGCCGATGGCAAGCCGGCCTTGCGGCAAACGAAGAATCTCAGCCGGACGCGACGACATCGCGGCAAGCAAGCGCGGCAGAGGCAGATCGCCGGCATGGACGAGTCGCAGCCCCGCCGACAACATGGTCTCGAGCCCGATCGCCCCATTCTCGGCTTCGGCGAAGGGCAATCTTTTCGTCTCGACATCCTGCGGATTGTGATCGGAGACGATGACATCGATGAGCCCTTCGGCCAGCGCTTCGACGAGCGCACGGCGATCGTCTTCATGCCGAAGCGGCGGCGCGATCTTCAAGAAGGTCCGATAATCGCCGATGTCGTTTTCGTTCAGAGTGAGATGATTGATCGACGTGCCGCAGGTCACTGGCAGACCCGCTGCCTTGGCCGCGCGGATGACATCGAGCGAGGCGGCGGTCGAGACGATGGCGGCGTGATAGCGCGCGCCGGTCAGCGCAACAAGCCGCATGTCGCGGTCGAGCATGATCGTCTCGGCCTCGCGCGGAATGCTAGGCAGACCGAGCCGCAGCGCAAGTTCGCCTTCATTCATCACCCCTTCCGACGCGAGGTCAGGATCTTCGAGATGATGGATGATCAGAGCATCGAAATCGCGCGCATAGGCCATGGCGCGGCGCATCACCCGCGCATTGCTCACCGATCGTGCGGCATCGGTGAAGGCAATGGCCCCGGCTTCGAGAAGCAGTCCGACTTCGGCAATATCGGTACCTCTTAGGCCTTTCGTCAGTGCCGCCGCCGGCAGGACGCGAACCTTGCCCGTGTCGCGCGCGCGGCGCAGCAGAAAATCGACCACGGCCGGCTCGTCGATGGGCGGAGTCGTATCCGGCCGCGCGATGATCGTCGTGACGCCGCCAGCCGCCGCCGCCGCTGTCGCCGTCGCGATCGTCTCACGATGTTCCGCGCCCGGCTCACCGACGAAGGCCGAAAGATCGATAAGGCCGGGGGCAATTACGTCACCGCTGCAATCGATGATCTGCGCATGGGAAGGCAGAGCCGCATCACTGATCTGCGGGCCGAGATCGCGGATCATGCCGTCGATGACGAGAACGCCGCCGAAACTCTCCTTTTCAAGCAGAGGATCAATGAGCCTGCCATTGACGAGCGCCAGCGGCTGATGCGCGATCGAGGGCGAAGAGAGTGAATTCATTGCCGCTCACGCATGTTCGTCATAATTCGTATTCGGCAGATGCTGGGCCAGCGCCTCGAGCACGGCCATGCGCACGGCGACCCCCATCTCGACCTGTTCGCGGATGAGGCTCTGCGCGCCATCGGCGACACTCGAATCGATCTCGACACCCCGATTCATTGGGCCGGGATGCATGACGAGCGCATCCTTCTTGGCATAGGAGAGCTTTTCGGAATCGAGGCCGAAGAAGCGGAAATATTCGCGCGACGACGGCACGAAATCGCCGTTCATTCTCTCTTTTTGCAGGCGCAGCATCATCACGATATCGGCATCCGCGAGCCCGCTCTTCATGTCGCGGAAGACTTCGACGCCCAAACGCTCCATGCCGCTCGGCAGCAGTGTCGAGGGACCGATGACGCGCAGGCGCGCCCCCAATCGCGACAATAAGAGAATATTCGACCGTGCGACGCGCGAATGCAGAATGTCGCCGCAGATCGCGACGATCAGACCCTCGATCCGCCCCTTGTTGCGCCTGATGGTGAGCGCGTCGAGCAAAGCCTGGGTCGGATGTTCATGGGCGCCGTCGCCGGCGTTGACGACCGAGCAATCGACCTTCTTCGCCAGGAGATGCACCGCGCCAGCCTGAGCGTGGCGCACGACGATGATGTCCGGCCGCATGGCGTTGAGCGTCATCGCCGTATCGATCAAAGTCTCGCCCTTCTTCACGCTCGATGTCGAGACCGACATGTTCATGACATCAGCGCCGAGCCTCTTGCCGGCCAGCTCGAAGGAGGACTGGGTGCGCGTCGAAGCCTCGAAGAAGAGATTGATCAAAGTGCGCCCGCGCAAGGTCGAGCGCTTCTTCTCGATCTGCCGCGAGACGCCTACCGCGTCCTCGGCCATATCGAGCAAAGTCAGGACATCATGTGCGGAAAGCCCTTCGATACCGAGCAAATGGCGGTGACGAAATCGCAAAATGGGCCGCAGATGAGACATTAAAGCGGCTCTATGGAGTGAATTCGCCCGTTCCGCAAGACCCTGACTGCATCGCTATCCACAACTCGCTTGCGCTGGCGTCCACCGGTGGCAGACGAATTTAGGCCAAAGCGCCGGAGGACGCAGCACTTTTCTCTCACACCTATTTTTACCGGGGAATAACAATATTCACCTATCGCTTTGACATTAAGTATGAATTCCGAGCTTTATCAGAGCCGGCGACCAGCTTGGAGAGACCATTGTCATCTGTCTTGCGGAGAGCCACCCTTG
>DAIESR010000201.1 GCA_027346205.1 Beijerinckiaceae bacterium | reverse complement strand
CAATAAAATGAAGCGGCGGCGCTGCGTGAGACCCCGCAGCGCCGCGAAAGAGCGTCCCATTTCATTCTGGGCGAAGCATTTTCGCGGCGGCGTCGGCGACGGTCCGCGGCGTCTGTCGCCTCAGGCGGCGTTCGCGTTTGCGAAAGGGCTGCTGTGTTCGCTCCCGCGACCCCGCGATCCGTCGCGATCAAGCCCGGCCAAAGGCAAGGCGGCGAAGGCGGCGATACGATTGCAGAGCATCCGGAACGTATCGGCAAAGGCAAGATGTTTCATGACTTCATCGTCCTCGCCGCGATCCGGATCGGGCAAAGACCAATGCGCGATCGTTGGGCGGCCGGGCCAATGCGGCTGGGGTTCGGCTATCATGCTGTCGCAAAGTGTGAAGACGAAATCGAGATCCGGCGCCTCGGCACCGGAAAATTCGTCCCAGCTCTTGGAGCGCAAGCTCGCCGTGGGGAACCCGGCATTGTGGAGCGCTGCCAGCGCGTAAGGATTGACCCGGCCCGTGGGATGGGGGCCGGCGCTGAAGGCCTGGAAACGGCCTCGCCCGAACTCGTTCAATATGGCCTCGGCCATGATCGAGCGTGCCGAATTGCCGCTGCAGAGAAAGAGAACATTGAAAGGCTTTGCCTTTTCCATTTCGCTGTTCATGGGCGCGTCCTTGCTTCGAAAAATTGTCGATCAGTCGATGTCTATCGACATATAAAAAGCTGGGATATGCGGAGAATCAAAACCACCTTGGCAGGTCGCCATATCCAAAGACTGCAGTCGTCTGTTTCCGAAACGGCGACGGAGCAGTAAATGGCATTTCGCCGTTAAGCCTTGGTTGCGATGCAAAATCTTCGCGGACTTATCTGCGCTCAGGGCTAAAAAAGGGAAAATGGATGTGACGAAAGATCTGCCTAATATCGTGCCGCAGGCCTTCGAAATTCAAGATATGGCGGCTTTGCAGCCGTCTTTTCTGACGCATCGGCCGCGCATTCTCCTGCTCTATGGCTCGTTGCGGGCGCGCTCCTACAGCCGTTTTCTGGCGCAGGAGGCGGCGCGTCTCCTCAAAAGCTTTGGTGCCGAGACGCGCTTTTTCGACCCGAGCGGCCTGCCGCTGCCCGATGATGCGGAGCCCGACCATCCCAAGGTTCGAGAGCTCAGGGAGTTATCGGTGTGGTCGGAGGGACAAGTCTGGAGCAGTCCGGAACGGCATGGCGCGATGACCGGCATCATGAAGACGCAGATCGACTGGATTCCTCTGGAAGTCGGTGCGGTGCGGCCGACCCAGGGCAAGACGCTCGCCGTGATGCAGGTCAGCGGCGGCTCGCCATCCTTCAATGCCGTCAATCAGATGCGCGTGCTCGGCCGATGGATGCGGATGCTCACCATCCCCAACCAATCCTCCGTCGCCAAGGCCTATGAGCAATTCGACGAGGCGGGCCGCATGAAGCCCTCGCCCTATTACGACCGCCTCATCGACGTGATGGAAGAGCTGATGAAATTCACGCTTTTGACGCGCGGGGCATCAGCTTATTTGACGAGCCGCTACAGTGAGCGCAAGGAAGCGGCGGAAAAGCTTGGCACGCCGATCGCACAAGGCGCGATGTGAGGCACCCCTGATCTTCCGCGTTCCGCTTCCCTATCTTATATGTTGGTTATGACAATCCCCGATCAGGTCGCGCGGCGGCGCACCTTCGCCATCATCTCCCACCCCGACGCGGGCAAGACCACACTCACCGAAAAGCTTCTCCTCTTCGGCGGGGCGATCCAGCTCGCCGGCGAGGTGCGCGCCAAGGCCAATCGGCGCCAGACGCGCTCGGAGTGGATGGGGATCGAGCGCGAACGCGGGATTTCGGTCGTCACTTCGGTGATGACCTTCGAATATGACGGCTGCGTCTACAATCTCCTCGATACGCCAGGCCATGAGGACTTTTCGGAAGATACTTATCGCACGCTGACGGCGGTCGATTCGGCGATCATGGTGATCGATGCGGCGAAAGGCATCGAGGCGCGCACCCGCAAACTTTTCGAGGTCTGCCGCCT
>DAIESR010000491.1 GCA_027346205.1 Beijerinckiaceae bacterium | reverse complement strand
AGCGCGATCCAGCTCGCCCCCCAGAATAGCAGATCGAGACCAAGCAAGAGACCAAGGACGACAAAACTATTGGCCGGCCAACCAAGAATGATGACTGCACCAACGACCGCCGTGACGAGTCCGGCCCAAATGCCTGGCCCGCGCACACCCTTCCCCAAACAGATGCCCACATAGATACGGATCGCCCCCGTGGCGACCATGGCCACGCCCAGAACCAAGGTGAAGACCGCCGCTGCCATCAGCGGCTGCACGAGGGCGAAGGCGCCGGCGATGACATAGGCTATGCCGCCGATGATCCAGAGAAAGAAGCGGCACCAATTATGGGCGCTGAACCCCATCACGATTTCGGCACCACCGGCGATGATCATGAAAATCGCGATTGCGACGACCGAGGCAATTGTCGTCGATATGACGAGAAACAGCGCCGCGAGACCCAAAAGCGTGATCAGTAGGCCTAAGGCAACGAACCAGCCCCAACGATGCCGCAGGCGCTCGACGAGGAAACTACGGCTCGCTGGCGTTTTGCGGAGAGAGGCGGAATCCGTCAGCTCATTCATCTCGGCGCTCCGTTTCTGCCCTATATATGGAACGTCCCTGGCATGCAGGGCGAAAGCGCCGCAACTCTGACGGGATCAGTCCGGCAGGCACCGGGCCAATTCGCCGCAGCGAACCGGCAGGCAGCAAACAGGCAGAGTGTGCGCAGAGGCACTTTCAGCATCTTAACAATAAGCTTTCATCGCACTATTGGTCAGTAACTCGAAAGGCACAGGTAACTAAGAAGCTGTCTTTTTTGGCTGTTCTGCCCTAAATCGAACTCATCCGCTGCCGCTGGACGGTGTATTGGCTTAGGAAACTTTGAAGTGCTAGCGCGTATCACGAAAATTGCTACGCTTAACTGTTCTTTACGAATTCGGGCGCGTTCGCGCCATATGTGATTAAAATTGGATCTAAGATCTGAGAACGTCGGAGCCCTCAAAGGCATCGACCAAAGGTATCGACGAGGCGCAAGTGACGACATCTTCGAAGACCCCTCTTTTGGACTTGGTCGCGACACCGGCGGATTTACGCCTTTTGTCCGAGTCCAATCTCGCGCAGGTCGCGGAGGAGTTGCGGCTCGAGACGATCGACGCGGTTTCCGTCACGGGTGGCCATCTCGGCGCCGGGCTCGGCGTGGTGGAGCTGACAGTTGCCCTGCATTACGTCTTCAATACGCCGCGCGATCGGCTGATCTGGGATGTCGGCCATCAAGCCTATCCGCATAAAATCCTGACCGGAAGGCGCGACCGTATCCGGACCTTGCGCAAGGGCGGCGGCCTCTCCGGCTTCACCAAAAGGTCGGAAAGCGAATATGACCCCTTTGGCGCGGCGCATTCCTCGACTTCGATCTCGGCAGGCCTCGGCATGGCCGTGGCGAGCACTCTGTCCGGCGCGCGCAACAATGTCATCGCGGTGATCGGCGACGGCTCCATGTCGGCCGGCATGGCCTATGAGGCGATGAACAATGCCGGCGCCATGCATTCGCGGCTCATCGTGATCTTGAACGATAATGAAATGTCGATCGCACCGCCAGCTGGCGCGCTCTCGGCCTATCTCGCCCGGCTCGTCTCCGGCGGCACCTATCGCAATGTGCGCGAGACCGCGAAGCAGCTCGGCAAGCACCTGCCGAAATTCATCTATGACCGCGCCCGCAAGACAGAGGAATTCGCCCGCAATTTCTGGGCGGGCGGCACGATGTTCGAGGAGCTCGGCTTCTATTATGTCGGCCCGATCGATGGCCATAACCTCGATCATCTGCTGCCGGTCTTGAAGAATGTCCGCGATTTCGAGACGGGGCCTGTCCTCGTCCATGTCGTGACGCAGAAGGGCAAGGGCTATGCGCCGGCCGAGGCCGCGAGCGACAAGCATCATGCCGTCAACATGTTCGATGTCGTGACCGGCGTACAGGTGAAGCCGAAGGCCAATGCACCGAGCTATACGCGCGTCTTTGCCGACGCTTTGGTGAAAGAAGCCGAGCGTGACGACAAGATCGTCGCCATCACCGCGGCCATGCCCTCCGGTACTGGGCTCGATATATTCGAAAAGGCCTTCCCCGGTCGCACATTCGATGTCGGCATCGCCGAGCAGCATGCGGTGACATTCGCGGCTGGCCTCGCGACCGAAGGCTACAAGCCCTTCTGCGCCATCTACTCGACTTTCCTGCAGCGCGGCTATGATCAGGTCGTCCATGATGTGGCGATCCAGAAGCTGCCGGTGCGTTTCGCCATCGACCGCGCCGGTCTCGTCGGCGCCGATGGCGCGACCCATGCCGGCGCCTTCGACGTCTCCTATCTCGGCATTCTGCCGGACATGGTCGTGATGGCCGCTGCCGATGAGGCCGAGCTCGTGCATATGGTCGCCACCGCGGTCGCCTATGATGACGGGCCGATCGCCTTCCGCTATCCGCGCGGCGAAGGCGTCGGTATCGATATGCCGGCACAGGGCCAAATCCTGCCGATCGGCCGCGGCCGCGTGCTGCGCGAGGGCAATCGGATCGCCCTGCTCTCCTTCGGCACACGCCTCGCAGAAGCGCTGAAGGCGGCGGAAGATCTCGGCGCCCAAGGCATTTCGACGACGGTTGCCGATGCGCGTTTTGCCAAACCTCTCGACCTCGACCTCATCCGCCGCCTCGTGCAGCATCATGAAGTGCTGATCACGCTCGAGGAAGGTTGCATCGGCGGCTTCGGCTCCTTCGTGTCGCAGGCCATCCTCGAAGAGGGCTTCCTCGACGGGCTCAGCACCCGCGGCTTCAAGCTGCGCACCATGGTGCTGCCCGATGTCTTCTATGATCACGACAAGCCGGAGAAGCTCTATGCTCAGGCCGGCCTCGACGCCAAAGGAATCGTCGCGAAAGTGCTGGCAACCTTGGGACGTGAGAAAGATGCGGCGCGCAGCATGATCGCCTGACCAAACTCCGGCGCCATATCCCGCGTCACGGGCCACGCATTGATCAGAGCCGAATTGGTTCAGAACAATTCGAGGCTGTCGTCGACCAAAATCCTTGTATGTAAGACATTCTCAGAAATCAAAGCCTCGTAGCTGCGCACTTGATCGCGCCCATTTTGCTTGGCGACATAGAGCGCCTGATCAGCACGTCCGAAGGCATCGGAACTATTGTCGCCCGCAATAATGCACGTATAGCCAATGCTGACCGTGACGCGACCGACTTGCGGAAATCTATATGCCTCCACAGCGCGGCGAAAATTTTCAAGCAATTGCGCAGCAACGCTCGTTTCTGCCTGCTCCAAGATGACGACAAATTCCTCTCCGCCGCAGCGGAACAGCCGATCCGTCTCGCGAAATGTGCTCACCATCAATCGCGACAAGAGCACCAAAACTTCGTCGCCATAGAGATGGCCAAACTGATCGTTGATCCGTTTGAAGTAATCAATATCGATCACGGCAAGCCACGGATACCGATCGCCTTGGGGGAAATGCTCCGGCGGGATAGGCGCGCAGATGTTTAGACCATGCGCCGGCTGCACTTTGGGCTGCACACGACGGCGGAAATATTCGTCAAAGGTCTTTCGATTGAGCAGGCCGGTCAGTTCATCATTCTCGCTGTAATCGAGAATTCGCAGATGGTTCCAGTAGATACGAAGGAGGCCGGAAATGAGCCGCGATTGATCTTCACCCAGCGGCGTCGCCCGATAGATTTCAAGAAAACCTATCACGCCTCGCTCGTTGAGCACCGGGAACACATAGCCATATTGCCCCCCGTCGTCCTGTCCGAGTTGCAAGCATGACCTGCTTTCGAAACATGCGCGAAGCTCTTTGTGCGTATCGAGAGCCGGAAGATCATCCTCACATGACAGGATATTAGAGAGAGTGCCCGCACTGCCATCGAACAGCGCACGCCTTTGAAGTTGGAGTTCGCCACTGCGGCTCACGACACGCCACAATACGATTTTTGAAGCGCCGATCGAATCGAACATCACCAATGCAACGATGATCTCCAGTTCGTCTCTATCACGCAATGCAGTGAGATCAGCGACCGAATCAATAAGATTATTCATTGCTTTCCCTTAGCGCCATTGCCGGCACGAGACTAACAATGCGAGCGGCAATATCCCCTCTCAGAGAACTGAGAGAGGTCCACAATGCCAATGTTATGCGCTTATATAGTTGAATTTTTGATAATAAGATCGTTCAAGAAAGTTTCCTGGCCAAGGCCGGAGCGAGCCGGGACAAATCGCTTCTATTTCAATTAGATCGAGCAGGTCCTTTTTCGGAACATGCTCTCAAGGAACCGAAATTAGAATGTCTCGTCAACGTGCCGATCTCGCCCTCGTGAAACGAGGCTTTTTCGTCAGCCGTGCCAAGGCGCAGGAGGCGATCGCCTTAGGCCTCGTGCGCATAGACGGGAAGATTCTGTCGAAAGCCTCGGCACCGATCGACGAAGAAACGCAGATCGAGGCGGCCGCGCCCTATCCTTGGGTTTCGCGCGGTGGGGTCAAGCTTTCTGCGGCGCTCGATGCCTTCGGCTTCGATCCCAAGGACCGGATCTGTCTCGATATCGGTGCTTCGACCGGCGGGTTCACCGAAGTCCTGCTCGCCCGCGGCGCGGCGCGCGTTCATGCCGTGGATGTCGGCCACGGCCAGCTGCATCCAAAACTTTGCGCCGATCCGCGCGTGATCTCCATGGAAGCAACGGATGCGCGGAGTCTCACCGAAGCTTCTTTTTCCAAGCCACCGCGCTTTATGACTTGCGATGTCAGCTTCATTTCCTTGCAACTGGTGCTGCCACCGCTTCTGGCGCTGGCAGCGCCTGATGCGGTGCTTGTCGCTCTGATCAAGCCGCAGTTCGAAGTCGGCCCCGCCTTGGTCGTCAAAGGCCTCGTGAAAGATGAGGCCGCGCGGCTGCGCGCCTGCGCCGACATCGAGGCGCTCTTGCGCAATGCCGGCTGGGAGGTCCACGGACCTATCGCTTCGCCGATCGAAGGCGCGGACGGTAATCGCGAATATCTTATCGGCGCAAAAAACACCTGTGCCAAAAAAACACTTGCGCCATGAACGCGCGCCGATGATTGCCATCCAGCTATGACAAATCAGAAAACACAATTGCAGATCGCGCGGCTCGGCCAGCGCGGCGAGGGCATCGCTCAGGGCGAGTCGGGACCTGTCTATATTCCCTATGCGCTCGCCGGCGAAACCGTCCTCGCGGATGTCGAGGGCGATCGCGGCCAGCTCGTCGAAATCCTCACGCCCTCGCCCGAGCGCATCGCCGCTTTCTGCGCACACTACGGGATCTGTGGCGGCTGCGCGGTCCAGACGCTCGCACCTGCCGGCTATTCGTCATGGAAGCGCGGCTTGGTCAGGAACGCCTTGAAACATGCCGGCATCACGGCAGAGGTCCGCGATCTCGTGGACGCACATGGTGTTGGCCGACGCCGTGCGACTTTTCACGCCCGCTTCGGCAGCAAGGGCGAAGCCCATGTCGGCTTCATGAAAGCACGCGCGCATGAGATCGTCACGGTCGATGCCTGCCCCATTCTTGCGCCGCAAATGGCGGGCGCGCTGCCCGCGGCACGCGCCATTGCCAGCATTCTGCAAGCCGCGCGCAACCCGCTCGACATTCTCGTGACCGCCACGGTCACTGGGCTCGACATAGACATCAAAGGACACGGCCCGCTGACACCGGCGCTCACCGACGCTCTTACTGGCGTCGCCGAAGAGCATGATCTCACGCGGCTTTCAAATCATGGCCTGTTGGTCATCGAGCGCCGTGCGCCGATCCTGCGCATGGGCAAAGCCGAAGTCTCACCGCCATCCGGCGCCTTTCTTCAAGCGACCGAGGCGGGTGAAATCGCTCTGGCGAGCGCCATCGCCACGCATTTTGCGGGCGCGCGGCGCGTGCTCGATCTTTTCGCCGGTGTCGGAACCTTTTCTCTACGGCTCGCCGAGACCGCGCAAATTCATGCCATCGACAGTGATGCCGCAGCACTTGCAGCACTGCTCAGAGCCGCGCGGGAGCGACGCGACTTGCGATCCGTGACGGTCGAGACGCGCGATCTCTTCCGCCGCCCCCTCTCCGGCGCGGAATTGGCACCCTATGATGCTGTCGTCTTCGATCCACCACGAGCCGGTGCCGAAGCACAGGCGCAAGCACTGGCCACCATCGCCGTACCGCTCGTCGCAGCGGTCTCCTGCAATCCGGCAAGCTTTGCGCGTGATATCGCCCTGCTGGTGCCCGGCGGCTACACCATTGAAAGCATCACGCCTTTCGACCAGTTCCGCTACTCGCCGCATGTCGAGATCGTTGGAATCCTGAGGCGGGACGTGAAAAAGCCGCGCAAGGGCCGACGACTTCTCGGCTGAACCAGCGTAGATTCCGACATATCGCCGAAACCGAAAAGCAGACCATTGGTTTGAGCATGAGTTCGAAAACCAAAACCGGCGCACTCCAAAAGCCATCGGGCAGCAATATGCCGCGCGCCGATCTTTTGCCTCGGATTGCCGCGATCATCGGCGCGAAGAATCTCGTGACGCAGGCGGCGGATATGGTCGCCTATCTGAACGAACCGCGCGACCTTTTCCATGGCAAGGCGCTTTGCGTTGCGCGGCCGGGCTCGACGGCCGAAGTCGCGGCCCTGGTCGCGCTCTGCGCCGAGACGGGCACAAAGATCGTGCCGCAAGGCGGCAATACCGGGCTTGTCGGCGGTCAGACGCCATCGGAGCGCGGCGACGAGATCGTATTGTCGCTCACCCGCATGAACCGGCTACGCGAGGTCGATGCTTCCTCCAACACGCTCATCGTCGAGGCGGGTATGACGCTCGCCCAAGTGCAGGCCGAGGCCGATCGCGCGGAGCGCTATTTCCCTTTGTCGCTCGCTTCGGAAGGAAGCTGCACGATCGGCGGCAATCTCGCCACCAATGCCGGCGGCACAGCCGTGCTCGCCTATGGCAATGCCCGCGATCTCACCTTGGGGCTCGAAGTCGTGCTAGCCGATGGCCGCATCCTCTCCGATCTTTCCAAACTCAGAAAAGACAACACCGGCTATGATCTGAAGAATCTCTTCATCGGGTCGGAAGGCACGCTCGGCATCATCACCGCGGCAGTCTTGAAGCTTTATCCGAAGCCGCGCGCGATCGAGACCGTCTTCGTCGGCTTGCGCGATCCGCATCAGGCCGTGCGCCTGCTCGATCTTGCCCATGACATGACCGGCGGCGAAGTCAAAACCTTCGAATTGATCCCGCGCGTCGGGATCGATTTCGTGCTGACCCATGGCGAAGGTCTGCGCGATCCGCTGCCCTCCGCCCATGCACAATATGTCCTGCTCGAACTCGCATCGCAAAGCGACGGGCTCGCCGGGCGCCTCCTTGCTTTGCTCGAAAAAGCCATGGAGAAAGAGATCATCGAAGATGCGGCGATCGCCGCCTCGCTCGATCAGCGCAAGGCCTTCTGGTGCCTGCGCGAATTCCTGCCCGATGCGCAGGGCCGCGAAGGCGGCTCGATCAAGCATGATGTGTCAGTGCCGATTTCCGATGTGCCAGCCTTTCTCGAAGAGGTCGAGGCGGCGGTGACACAGCGCCTGCCCGGCGCGAGGCTCGTCGCCTTCGGCCATCTCGGCGACGGCAATATCCATTGCAATGTTTCGCAGCCCAAAGACGCCGACAAGGCAGGCTTTCTTGCCCTATGGGACGAGATCAATGAGATCGTGCATAGAATTGTTATCGCGCATCATGGCTCGATTTCGGCGGAACATGGGATCGGCCGCCTGAAGCGCGAATTATTGCCGAAAGTGAAGGACTCGGTCGCACTCGATCTCATGCGAACCTTGAAGGCGACGCTGGACCCGCAGGGCATATTCAATCCAGGCAAGGTGGTTTAGGACGCAGCGGCGGACTGGTTCGTCCTTCGATCGACTTCCTGCCCATCGACGCTCTGCCCACAGCCACAACGATGCACGCGGTAAAGCGGGTCTTCCGCTCGCAATAGTCCCGCGACGCTTGCAAAGAACGCTGCGCTTTTTTGCCTATTTTCGTGACCGCGTTCGTTTCGAAATCAAGTGTACATCCGCACCTTGTTGGCGCGCGAGAGCCGCTGCACCATGGTCGAAAGTGACAAAAGTCTTACCACCCAGCTTCGCACCCTCGAAAACGATGATCCCATCGGCAAAATCGCCACCCGCATCGAGATGCGCAAGCCCCGCTTCGGCCGCGACACGATCCGTCGCAACAGTCGCACTATCGATCAGATACCGTATAGCGACGGCGATCTCGCAGGCCGTCTTTTTATAACCTCGCGCCAAGACCCAAACAAATTCGCACAGAACCGGCAAAGGCACAGCGATGATTTCGGCTTTGCGGAGCAAAGCCCCCGCGAGTTCGGCTTCTTCGAGATCATCCATTACCGCGGCGCGAACGAGGAGATTGGTGTCCGCGATGATCTTCATTTTTCGCCAGCCCAGCCTGCGGCGGCAATCTCTTTCATATCTTCGACAGACAATGGCTTTGTGCCAGGCTTGACCAAGCAGCCGATGAAGGCATTGATGACGCCAGGCGGTTGAGCAGACCGGATCGCCGCCCGACCCGTGGGTAGGAGGTCCACCGCAATTTTCTCTCCCGGAGCGACGCCCAGGTGCTCCAGCAACTCTTTGCGCAGCGTCACTTGCCCCTTGGCAGTGACGGTCAGAAACGTTGTCATCAACTGTCTGCCTATGGTATCGACCCGCTAAATGTAAGGCATATTTGCCTTACATACAAGAGACCACTCTATTTCGAAAAAAGGTGCCAAGCGCCAATCGGGTCCCGCTCGGGGCGCCTCACGGCATCGGTATCTTCAAATCAAAACAGACTCCCCTGCGCGGGCGCCTCATTTGGTTGTGCCGGCGCAGCATCTTCCAGCGGCTCCTGTATCTCCGGCCTGTCATTATCTGCCTTGTTCACCGCCGGACCGATGGTGAAAAATTCGAGCACGTCATTTCCCGGTGGGCGCAACAGCAGAAAGGCCTCATCGACACGCTTCTCATCTACATCGAGCCAGAGATCGAAATCGCGCTTCTCCAGGATCGCCGGCAGCCGTTCGTGAATGGCCGCTGTCGCGCCATTGGCTGCGGTGGTGATGATGGCGGCCGTGTCGATCTCTTCGCCGTTCGGGCCGACCCAGCTCTCCCACAAGCCAGCTAAGGCCAAAGCTGCGCCGTCGCGGCGCTTCAGGAGATACGGCTGACTTTCGCCCTTACGTTGGCCTGAACGGCGCCATTCATAAAAGGCATCGGCGGGAAAAAGACAGCGCCGGCGCTTTATCGCCGCGCGAAAGCTCGGCTTTTGCAGCAGCGATTCGCTGCGAATGTTGAAGACCAGCGGGTAAGTCTTCGGGTCTTTCACGAAGCTCGGCAGAAAGCCCCAGCGCATCAGCACGAAATGTCGTTACGTCGATCCGTCCGCCGCCCTTTCGTCACGAACGACAGCAACCGGCTAGGTGGGTGCAATATTATATCTCGGCGGAAAATTCGGCTGTTCGAGATAGGCGAAATAGGCCCGCACCGCTTGCGGCGGCAAGGTCAAGGCATAGCGTCCGCACATGATCGTTCCGCTGACACCCACATAATTTCAAGGCCGCTCATAACTACAAGCATCACGATTTAACGCAAATTTTCTCGCCTAAAGCTTGTATTTTCATTGGCAATAAGTCCACCCTCATCCGAAGGACCTACGCCAAATCTCTTACAAAAGGCCCGCGGAGGAAACCGATTGTTATCCTTCTCGACCGTAAATTCGGTGGAACATGAGAGGGCGAGACCTCAGCAATGACTGATAAAATCGAAAGTTTTCCAGCACAGGGCCCTGCCTCTGTGCGACTCAATGGTTCGAGATTGCAAGAACGCCGTGCCGCGGCCATCGTCAACCCCGCTTCCGGCCTCGCCAATGATTATCTCAATCTTTTCAATGAAATCGTCATGTTGATCGAGCAGTTGCCGGGGATGCCCGAACTCATCGACGACATTTTGCAATGGCGGCCTGTCAGCTATCAGAGCTATTTCGCCAACTCGATTTTGCCCGGCCGCACCTCGGCGCTCGAAGCCTATGCCACTCTCGACTCGAGCTTCCGCCGGGATTTCGAAACCGTAGTGGCCGATCTCGATCGGCGCGCGGTGGGCGCGGTTGCCGCGATCCGCAGACTGCACAAGGCGACGCCAGGCTCAAGCTCGTCCGCCGCCATGGCGGAGCTTTGCACGCGCGCGGGCGAGAATTTGCGTGAAATCCTGCTCAAAGCAACCCAACTCGTCAACCACGGCACACATATGGTGCACGAAACCGAGCAGGAGCGCGCGGATCGGCTGCTCTATGGCAATATGCGCCAGGCCGATTGATGCCTTCACCAAGGCTGGGCGCGGCGCTAAACTTCATTCAATGCGCCAAGATCCAAACGACACGCCTCTTCCCACAGCCGATTCGTATCTCGCAGATCGATGTCTGCCAGCGGATGCATCGAGCATTGCCGAAGCCGCGCGGATTCTCCGTGCCGGCGGGCTCGTCGCCTTTCCGACCGAGACCGTCTATGGCCTCGGCGCCGACGCGACCTCGGATATCGCCGTGGCGAAAATCTACGCGGCGAAGGGAAGGCCAGCTTTCAATCCGCTGATCGCGCATGTCGAAGATCTCGCCGCGGCCCGGCAGCAAGGGATCTTCACCAGCGAGGCTGAAGCACTGGCGAAAGCCTTCTGGCCCGGCCCCCTGACCCTTGTTCTACCGATCGCGCCAACTGGAAATGTCTGCGCGCTCGCCCGCGCCGGCCTCGACAGCGTCGCCTTACGCGTGCCGGCGCATGAAACAACGCGGCGCCTGCTCGCCGCCACCGGCCTGCCGATTGCCGCGCCTTCCGCCAACATCTCCGGCCATGTGAGCCCGGTGACGGCGGCGCATGTCGCCGAGGATCTCGACGGCCGCGTCGATCTGATCCTCGATGCCGGCCCTTGTCCGGTCGGTGTCGAATCGACCATCATCTCCTGCTTGAAGAATGGCCCCACTCTGCTGCGTCCAGGCGGGATTTCGCGCGAGGCGATCGAGGCTGTCCTCGGCCGCAAACTCGCCGATCATGCGGGCGGCAAGGCAGTTCTCGCGCCCGGCCAGCTCGCCTCGCATTATGCGCCGCGCGCAAGCCTACGGCTCGCAGCGACATCGCTCGAACCCGGCGAGGCCGGGCTCGACTTCGGCGGGCGTTTTCCCAAGGCCGCAAATGTCCTCGACCTGTCGCCGCGCGGCGATACGACCGAGGCGGCGGCCAATCTCTTCAGCCATTTGCGCGTGCTCGACGCACGCGGCTTCGCTACCATAGCGGTCGCGCCCATCCCCAGCACAGGACTCGGTGAAGCCATCAACGACAGGTTGAAAAGGGCTGCGGCGGAGCGACCGGGCGCCCAGTGATGGCCGCAGCCTTCGGCACTCGATCCGAAGTGCCCGCCGCTAAGATCACCATGATGTTGCGGAGGACCGTGGAATGGTTGGCATGATGCTGGCGATATTTCGGGACGAGCGGGTCTACGAAGGCAATGAGCGTTCCCTGAACGCAGTCTATCCGATGCCAAGCTTGTCTAAGGTGGTCGTAGACCAAGACCCGATCAAGCAACCAGGACGAGAAATCCTTGGGAATCCGAACCCAATAACGCCACCTCTGTTCCGCGAAGATTCATTCGATCCAACCACGCGGATACGGAGAGGGCGGTTTTACGTTGTAGACGGCCAAAATAAGAAGCAATGGCGGCGAGAATGGGTCAATGACTATCCCTATGCACGGCCGCCTGGCCTCCAGTTGCCGACCTACGAAATGGACGCCTATAGCTGGTTGCAACCCACCCTGGTGCCGGCAGCGAGGAGGCCGCTCATTTTTCTCGGCGATGCAAGCCATAATACAGCTTGGCATATCGTCGGGGTCGAGCGGCTGTTTAACGGAGAAACTTTGTTCACGCTAAAGTCAGCAAATACCCTGGGGATCTTGCCCGATCTGCACGAAGATGCGCTACCGCCAGAAAAGTGCCAGCAGGTTAGCGAGGGATTCGAGAGGGTCGCCGACGCGGCACAGAAATATATGCCCGTGCCTATTGTAGATGTCTGCCGCGAATTTGCCCGCATCACACTCGCCGCCTGGCTTCCGACTGTCGGAGGAAACCCGGAGGGCGATTTGGGAGCCTTGATTAAGGCGGTTCCGGACGATCGCGTCGGCATCAAATCGGCCGCCAGAATCATCAATCGGTTACATGCGCGCGGAAAGTCGTCTGAACAGGAGCGTCAGACACAGAGAGGATGTGATATTCGCGATGTCTCCGACGAAGATGGAGCGCTATCGGTTTCGCTCATTGGATTTCTGCTCCGGGAGTTCGGGTGGGGCACGTGATCCGTGGCGAGGGTGGTGGACAAGAAAATGAAGTCGTTAGCAATAGCCGTCGCGGTCATAGTCGCGGTCCTGTTTGGAACCAATCCAAACCAGGACGAGTATGTATCATGGCTCAAACAGCAGGCTACCAGTCAAACTACAGGAGACGAATTCGGAAGGGCTCTGATTTTAATTTTTGGAGGCCCCGTATTTAATTTGAGCACCACTCGCGACGATTTTCTTCTATTCTCGATTTACAAAACCGACTTGGGAAACGGCGCAAAGATCAAGGCATTGGGGCTATTGCATCATTTTGTGCAAATCGATGAACCCGGCCCGACAACCTCGCCGCAGAAATCGCTCCACTGAAATGGCCGATATGTGGCCGAGACCCTGTCCGGAAGCCGACACTCCGTCGACTTCGCGTGACCCTCTATGTATGATTTGCTGCGTGTCGATTGCGCCACGCTTCTTTCGACAGGCGTGCCTTTGAAAGTTCTTCTCGCGGATTGTAATCCTGCCCGATCGCATGCGCTCGAACGCGAGCTGATCGCTGCGGGGACGGATGAGATCGTCCGGATCGATGCGACGGAAGCTCTGCCCGATGCCGTGCAAAAATATGCGCCCGATCTCATTATCATCGACATGGATCGTGCTGATCGTGATTCGATCGAGGGCGTGCGCACCGTCACCAGCCGCGAGCCACGCCCGGTTGTCCTCTTCGTCGATCAAGACGATCCGGTGCTGATGGAAGAAGCGATTGGTGCCGGCGTCTCTTCCTATAATGTCGTCGGCACCGCCCTGCCGGCAGTGAAGCCCATCGTGCAGGCGGCGGTGGCTCTCTTCCGTCACTATCAGCTGACGGAGGAGAAGCTGCGCAAGGCCGAGGCCGGGCTCCATGAGCGCGCGGTGATCGAGCGCGCCAAAGGCAAGCTGATGCGCGATCGCCATATTGCCGAGCCGGAGGCCTATCATTTCCTCCGCCGCAAAGCCATGGATCGCGGCCGCCGCATCATCGACATCGCGACTGAGATCCTCGAAGACACGAGCAAGTCCGGTTAAGCGCACCGGAAGATGGCAAGAAAGAGAAAAAGATGGCGCAAGCAGAGATCGCCACAGGCCCGATCAGGATCGCGCTTTTGCGCCTCACCGATTCGGCGCCTGTCATCATGGCGGAGGCGCTCGGCCTCTTCGCGCAGGCGGGACTCGATGTCGAAATCTCGATCGAACCATCCTGGGCGAATGTCGCTGACAAGCTGAGCTATGGCCTCATCGACGGTGCCGTCATGCTGCCACCACTCGCCTTTGCCGTCGCACTCGGCCTGCGCGGGCCGAAAGCCGAGGTGATCGTGCCCCTGTCCTTGAGCAGCGGCGGCAATTCCATCACCCTCAGCCGCGATATAGCAACATATCTCGCAGATGATGCCGCAAAGCAGGCTGACGCCTCGGCTCCGGATGCGCTTTCGCTCGGCCGCGGCTTTGCGAAATGGCTCGCGACCCGCTCGCCGCGCAGCGGCCCGACGCGGCTCGGCATCGTGCATGTCTTCTCGACTCATAATCTGCTGCTGCGCTATTGGCTCGCCGCCTCCGGCATAAATCCGGATGAGGATGTCGAACTCATCAGCGTGCCGCCGGCGCAGACGGTCGAGGCTCTGGCCGAACGGCGGATCGTCGGATTTTGCGCGGGCGCCCCTTGGGGCCGTCTCGCGGCCGAGGCCGGCCTCGCACGCGCCATCCTGCCATGTTCGGCGATCTGGGAGCGTCATCCGGAAAAATGCTTTACTGTCTCCGCCCGGTTCGCCGAAACAA
>DAIESR010000143.1 GCA_027346205.1 Beijerinckiaceae bacterium | reverse complement strand
TCCGTGCCGCCGCCGCGGCCTGCGCCTGCCAAATTCGCCGATCTGCCGGCAGGCACTGCCTGTGCCGCGAAAATCAACCGCTATCAATCCGTTCTCGCTGCCGACGAAGCAACCGGCAATGTCGAGCAGAAAGTCTACAATGAGATCGAGCGCGAGCTTGCCCAAGCGGCTGCCGCCTGCGCGGACGGGCGTGGGAATGAAGCGCTGAGCCTCGTGCATGATTCGGAAGTTCGGCACGGCTATCACGTGTGAGCGCGCGGCACGCGCCTGCGGGCATCGCGCTCACACGTCCTGTTTCCACGCATGCTGCAGATAGGCGAGCATGAAATCGGGCATGCGATCAGCGTCGAGATCGCTTGCCGTGAAAACCGGCTTCAGCCGCGCCAGCTCGGGATGCGTTTCTTTTGCAAGGAAAGCATCGACGCTGGCGATCAGATCGGCGGCGGACAGGGCTGAGCGAATGGTCTTCATGCAGGCGATATAGGGCTCGTGAAAGACGACGGTCCAGCCCGGATCCAGCCGCACATTGTCGAGGCCGAGGTCGGTCTCCTCTTTCAGTTCGCGCAGGACGCTGCCTTCGAGATCGAGCATGCCGTGTGCGATGTCGCTCGGGTCGGGCGTGCCGGCGGGAAAATAGATGCGGCCGGAACTCGCGGTCGTGGCACCCATTTCGCCGAGCAAAAAGGCGCCATCGGCCGAGCGCAGTGCCGCCATGGCGAAGACATTGGCGATCGTCGCATCCGGAAAGCCGAAGTCGCGCCAGGCCAAGAAAGCTTTGTAATCGGCCAAGAAGCAATTGCCTGCGAGATGGCGCGCCGCGCCCTCGGCCGTGACCTCCGATTGCCGCATGAGCAGAACGCGGCCGTTGAAGAGATGCGGATTCTGTGCAACGCGCTTTTGCCAATGCGCTTCGATATCGGCAGCGCGTTCCTGCTCGAATGCCCAGCCGTCATCGGCGAGCCGATAGTGGATCGCGTCGATCGTCTCTATCCGCACGGGCCCGTGCGGCGTGGTCGCGGATGATGTCATAAATTCAGATGGCCTTCGGCGACGATCACGGCGGCGCCGCCGATCGAGGCTTCGATGAGGATGGATTGTTCCACATCGAGGGTAAGCGTGATGAGGCTCGGGCGGCCGAGTTCATAGCCTTGCTCGATGGCAAGGACATGGCTGCCGTCGGGAACATCTTCGAAAGCCATGACGACGCCGGCAAAGGCGGCGGCTGCCGCGCCGGTTGCTGGGTCCTCAGCGACCCCCAGCCCCGGGGCAAACACGCGGGCATGGACATCATGAGCTTCGTCGATTGTCTCGCGCGTATAGAGAAAGGCCGCGGCGGGCGTGCCGACGCTGAAGGCCGCCTCGAAAAGTTCGAGTCGCGGCTTGGCGCGCGAAATAGCGGCTAGACTCGCGACGGGAACGAAAGTGAAGGGCAATCCGGCCGAATAGACGGTCGGGACATGGCGGTCGAAGCCGATGTCCGCCGGTTCCAATCCCAGTGCGGCGGCGAGTCGATCTTTGTCTTGCGGCACGCCGATTTGCGACGGAAGATTGGGCAAGATGAATTGCGCCTGCCGCGCGCGGCCTGGCCGATGGCTGACGGTGCAGGTGATCGCGCCGATATTTTCTTCCAGAATGACACGCAGATCCTGCGCGCGCAGAAGCGCCGCGGCGCGCAGCTCCGCGATGAGGATGGCGCCGCCGACTGTGGGATGACCGGCGAAAGGAAGTTCGGCGCGCGGCGTGAAAATGCGCAGCCGTGCCGTGTTGACGGGATCGCGCGGCGCAAGGACGAAAATCGTTTCGGAGAGATTGAACTCGCCGGCGATTTTTAGCATCGAATCGACATCGAGCCCATCGCAATCGACGACTGCGGCCAGCGGATTGCCGGCGAGCGCCTTGTCGGTGAACACATCCAGCACATAATATTTGAGGCGCAAGCTCGGCTCCCAGGCTGGATTAGCGCAGCCGCTTTGCCGGCTCACATGCCCTTGTCGTGTTTCTTCCGTCAAGCCATGGGCATTCCGCATTGGATATAGCTCGCCGTTCCGAAACAGGAACGGTCGCGCCTCTTGCGTGCGGGGCGCTTGTCTGGGGCAGGCTCGTCGCCTATTTCTGTTCGGTGTATGATCTCTAACCCACAGCATCGCGGTGAATTCGAGATCCAAGAACAGGTCAGCGGCGCTCGTCTGGAGCATGTCCTTTGTCGGAAAAGTTGATGGACTTTTCCATTATTTTAGACATCGGATATATCCGATGTCTCATTGACGAGGACATGCTCCAAGTATTTGAAATAGAGCCGATTTTTCTCGCCTAAATGGATCGCAAGCGATTCCATATAGGTGAGATCGGCTCTGAAGACGAGTTCAAACAATGGATCAAGGATATGAACGTACAGAGCAAAGTGATGGTCGAAAATGTCAGCCTCGATGAACTGAAGCGCGGTCTTGCGGAGGGCTCGATCCTGCTTGTCGACGTGCGGGAGCCGAATGAATATGCCGCCGGCCGCATTCCCGGCGCGATGCTGCATCCTTTGCAGAGATTCGATCCGCAGGTGCTGCCGCGTGAGGCTGGCAGACGGGTGGTGCTCTCCTGCCGCTCCGGCAAGCGTTCGCTGACCGCACTTGGTCTCGCGCAGGCCGCTGGCCGCGAAGATGTCTGCGCCCATTTCGATGGCGGCATGCTCGCCTGGGTCGCTGCCGGCGAGCCCGTCGAAAGCTAGATTTTCATTCAGGCGCATATTGCATTTCGAGCGCGGCGCGGTCGAAGCGCCGGGCCGCGAGATCCCGCGCTGTGATGGTGAAATAGACGAGGCCGCCCGGTCCCCATAACTGCCATTCGCTGCCGTCATGATAGGGGCCGAGTTGCAGCAGAAGCTTTTGCGTTTTGCGGCCGGGACGTTCGAAGCAGGCGTCGAGTTCGTGGCGGATGAGATCGGGCCAGCCGAAGAGCTTGCTGATATCCTCCCTGCCGGGGTTGAGCCGGCTGATTTGGTTCAGCTCGCCGTGACCCGAGTGTTCGTGATCGCGCCGCGCGCCCAAGGCCGAGACTTCGTGTCGTAGATCGACATAGGCGGATCGTTCCGTCTCGGAAAAGTCGAGCTTCTCGATGGTTTGCGAAGAGGGATGCGGCAGCTCATAGCTCTCATAAAATCCGATGCCGCAGGAGATCAGCGGCACGAAATTGGCGAGGCGCGTGGATCTGGAGGCGCTGGTCGCGGCCAAAGCCGAAGCGATGGCCGCAGCAGCGCGGCGATTGCCGCTGCCCGCCCGGGCATCTGTTCATACACTGTTTGTTCCGTACCTGTCTTTGGACAGCCGCGGGGCAAGGGATCGTAAGGAAGTGTGCGTGGCGGGTAAGGCGCTGTGCGTCTCGCCGCGGTCCGATGCGACGTGCTTAAAGATAGGCGCGCCGCGCGGCCGATCTTGTCCGATCTGAGGGCGAGACGCGCCAAGACGCTATCCGCCTCCTGCCGCCAAAGCTCATTCGATTTGCAGTAATGGGCGATGGCAAGCTTCAGCCGCGCATCGGTGTGGTTCAAAAGGTCATGCAAGACGGCTTGGCTGCCCGGCGTCGCTGCGATCGCGGCGAATATTTCCTCGCGCTGCTGAACAAGCCGTCGGGTGTGTCCGACATGTTCCGTCGCGGCCAAGACCCGCGTCTTTTCGACCAAAGCCGCGATGAGGCCGCTCAGCGCCTCGGTGTCTCCCGCCATCCAGATACGCCCCTGCGCGACGCAACAAGGGCAGTATGTTCTATTTTTGTTCTAAATACTAGTTAAAAGTTCTTGTCGTGTTCTAGCTAAATTGTATGGGATGGGGCGGACCAAGGGCCGGACCAAGGGTGGGACCGGGCTGGTCCCACCCGCGACAGGCTGCGCTGCTGGTTCAGGCCTTAGGCGCTGGCGGCGGTGCCGGCTCCGGCGCGACATAGGGCTCGTAGAGGAAATCGCGGTTCGCCATGTTATAAAGCGGCCCGCCTTGGCGCAGCGAAGGATCGGTCTCGCGCGCCGCGGCAATGGACTTCCAATTGGTCGGTGGCTTTGGCCATTTTTGCAGCAATTCCTGGCCTTCGCTCGAATAATAGAGCGAAATGAAAGGATAGATCGTGTTTTGAACCTGGTGCTGGCTCTTTTGATAGAGCTGACCGGAGATGACGCCTTCTTTCGTTACGAGGTTGGTCAGCCGATTGGTGAGATAGGCGTCGATGAAACCGGGGAAAATGTCGAGCGGCACGCTCAACAGCGAAACGATGATGCTTTGCTGATCGATCGGCGGTGCGGCGGGACCTTGATGCTTGTCCGAGACTTTCTCGAAGAAGGTCGTCATGATCGTCTGCTGGTCGACTCCCTCGCCGAGGCGCAGCATCTCGGTCGCGGTGCGCAGGCCGAAGCTCTCGGCGAAGCGATGCCGCACCGCCTCGACGTCGTCGAGTTCGAATACGGTCAGAAACAGATTGACCGGCCGCGTATCGATCTGGTTCGCGGCGAG
>DAIESR010000130.1 GCA_027346205.1 Beijerinckiaceae bacterium | reverse complement strand
CATTCATGGCATTCTCGTGCAATTGCCGCTGCCCGTGGCGATCAATGCGACGCGCGTACTCGAACGGGTGTCGCCGCTGAAGGATGTCGACGGCTTTCATCCTTTCAACGCCGGGCTTCTGTCGATCGGTGATCTCGATCGCGCGCTCGTGCCTTGCACGCCTGCGGGCTCCATGGTGCTTCTCGACAAGGCAATGGCGGCGCTCGGCTCCGATCTCGCCGGCGCCGAGGCGGTCGTCGTCGGCCGTTCAAACATCGTCGGCAAGCCCATGGCGCAATTGCTGTTGTCCCGCAATGCGACCGTGACCATCGCCCATTCGCGTAGCCGCGATCTGCCGGCGACGGTCGGGCGCGCGGATGTCGTGGTGGCCGCTGTCGGCCGGCCGGAGATGATCCGCGGCGATTGGATCAAGCCGGGGGCTGTCGTCATCGACGTCGGGATTAACCGTATCCCGGGCGAAGGCCTCAATGCGCAGGGACAGCCGAAGACGCGGCTCGTCGGCGATGTGGCTTTTACCGAGGCGCTGTCGCGCGCCGCTGCCATTACGCCGGTGCCAGGCGGCGTCGGTCCCATGACCATCGCCATGCTGATGTCCAACACTCTACGGGCGGCGACGCTCCTTCGGGGTTGAGGCGCTCCCCGTCGGGTTAATCCCTCGAAATGCACGCGAAATTGCAATTCGTGTTACATATCCAATCATGGAGCCGATCCCGATCGCAGGCGAAAATGCAAGCGATCCCGGCAGTCGGGACATGCTCTAATTTTTGAGTGGCGCGGCATGCGTGCGGCGTCGAAGCGAGATCGGTTGAACGGCGGACGCAGGTGACCATTGCAAGTGACCATTGCAGGTGACCATTGTCCTGCAGCGCAGACCTGAAGACAGATCTTCGCAAGAGCACGCGCGCATGTCATGCTGCCGCGACTGGTTTCGGGGCCCGCGATTATGCAGACGCTCGCGCATGTTCCTTTCTTCAAGAATGTCACGGATCTTGAATTCGAGCGCTATGACAGGCGCTGCATCTGGCGTCGCTTCGACGATGGCGAGACCATCGTCGATTATGAAGACGAGACCTCCGACGTCTATTTCATCATTTCCGGCGAAGTGCGGGTTTTGATCCGCACCCAGGCCGGCAAGGAGATCATCCTCGCCGAGATGCGCAGCGGCCAATTTTTCGGCGAATTGTCCGCGATCGACGGCGTGAAGCGATCGGCCAATGTGACGGCTTTGACGAAATCCGAACTCTGCATCATGCCGGCCAACGTGTTCCGGGAGGTAATCTTCGCCTCCGCCACGACTTGCGACCGGATTCTGCGGCTGCTCACCGGGCGCGTGCGCGAGCTCAATGCGCGGCTCGCCGAACATTCGATCTTCGATTTGAAGCATCGGCTTTATTCGGAGCTTCTGCGCCAGGCCGGACCACGGCCGGGAAGGCCGGGCGAAAGAACGGTGACGCCGCCGCCCTATCATCATGTGCTCGCGGCCAGGATCGGCTGCCGGCGTGAGCAGGTGACGCGCGAACTCTCCGCCATGACGCAGGAGGGGCTGGTCGAAAAGACGCGCGGCGCTTTGGTGCTGCTGCGTCCGCAGGTGCTCGAAGCGCGCCTCGCCGAAGTCTTGCGCGAAGAAGGCTGATCCGCATGTCCATCGGACAGGAGCGCGCCGGCCCGATCGTCCGGATCGAGGATCTGCGCAAGGATTTCGGCTCGGTCCGCGCGGTCGATGATCTCTCTTTGTCGATCGAGGCCGGCGAGTTTTTCGCGTTGCTCGGCCCTTCCGGCTGCGGCAAGACGAGCCTTTTACGGCTCATCGCGGGGTTCGAGACGCCGGATCGCGGCCGCATCTTCATCCGCGGTGAGGACATGACGGAGATGCCGCCGTATTGCTGCCCCGTCAATATGATGTTCCAATCCTATGCGCTTTTCCCGCATATGAATGTTGGGCAGAACATCGCCTTTGGGCTTGTTCAGCAAGGCATGCCGAAAGCCGAGATTGGCGCGCGGATCGCCGAAATGCTGCGCCTCGTGCAGCTCGAAGGACTCGACAAGCGCCGGCCGGATCAATTGTCCGGCGGCCAGAAGCAAAGGGTGGCGCTCGCTCGCGCGCTTGCGAGGCGGCCGGCCATATTGCTTCTCGACGAGCCGCTTGCCGCGCTCGATAAGAATTTGCGCGAGGAAACGCAGCGCGAACTCGTGGCCTTGCAATCGCGGCTCGAGACGACCTTCATCGTGGTGACGCACGACCAGCGCGAAGCCATGGTTCTCTCGCATCGTCTCGCCGTGATGCGGGCAGGCCGGTTCGAGCAGGTGGGAACGCCGCGCGACATCTATGAGCGGCCTGCCAATCGCTCCGTCGCGGAATTCGTCGGCGAGATCAATCTGATCGAGGGACGGGTCGTCTCGTCGCGCGACGGACGGCAAAGGATCGAGACAGCGGCCGGTCCGGCCGAGGTTCTCTCGCGACAAGAACATGCCGTGGGCGCATTGGTGACATTCGCGCTGCGTCCGGAGCGTTTGCGGCTTTCTCTCGCGTCCGCCGACGAGGCAGGGGACACGAATGTCTTTGCCGGCAAGATCATGGGACAGACCTATCGCGGCGAAAGCACGCTCTTCGAAGTCATGCTGGGCTGCGGCGCGCGCATGAGCGTCTTGCGACAGAATTTCGGAGGCGGCACGGAGGCTTTGGAAATCGGCGCTAAGGTCAATCTCTCCTTTGCTGTGGATGCCGGGATCGTGCTGGCGCCATGAAAAGGGCAGGCCGATCATCGCTTCCTATCGGCCGCAGGCTGATCCTGGCCTTGCCCTTCGCTTGGCTCGTCCTTTTTTTCCTCGTGCCATTCGCGCTGGTGGTTAAAGTCTCCCTGTCGCAATCTGTGCTTGCCCAGCCACCTTATCGTCCGGTCTTCGATTGGAGCGATCTCGGCAGTTTCTTCGATAAGCTGCGCCAGTTTTCTCTATCGGCCTATGTCGGGCTGACCCAAGATGCGCTCTATCTGCAATCCTATATCGATTCCATCATCATCGCCGGTCTAGCGACCCTATGCACGCTGGCGATCGCCTATCCTTTCGCTCTGGCGATTGCGCGTACAGAGCGCCGCTGGCGGCTCCTGCTTCTGATCCTCGCGATCGCGCCTTTTTGGACGAGCTTTCTGATCCGCGTCTATGCCTGGATCCTACTGTTGAAGGACGAGGGCCTGATCAATGGGGTGCTCATCGCGCTCGGCATTTTGCATAAGCCATTGCATATTTTTGCGACCAAT
>DAIESR010000126.1 GCA_027346205.1 Beijerinckiaceae bacterium | reverse complement strand
CCGCGCATCTTGCGCCCGATGTCGCCTGCGTGGTCGTGCAAAGTCCGGATGTCTTCGGCAATTTGCGCAGTTTCCAAGCGCTGGCCGACGCCTGCCATGCGAACGGCACTCTGCTCGTCGCGGTCTTCACAGAAGCCGTGTCGCTGGGCCTCGTCGAGCCGGCCGGTGCGATGGGGGCGGATATTGTCGTGGGCGAGGGCCAGTCGATCGGCAATCCGCTCACCTTTGGCGGTCCCTATGTGGGCCTTTTCGCGACGCGCTCTCAATATCTCCGGCAGATGCCGGGACGTCTCGCCGGCGAGACGGTCGATGCCGATGGCCGCCGCGGCTTCACGCTCACTCTCTCGACGCGCGAGCAGCATATCCGCCGCGAGAAGGCGACGTCCAACATCTGCACGAACTCGGGCCTGTGCTGTCTCGCCTTCACCATCCATCTGACCTTGCTTGGCGCGGCCGGTCTTCAGCGTCTGGCCTGGATCAATCACGCCAATGCCGTGCGGCTCGCCGAACGCCTCGCCGATGTGAAGGGCGTCGAGATCCTCACTGCGCATTTTTTCAACGAGTTCACGATCAAGATCGACGGCGATGCGGATGCGGTGATCGAGCGCATGGCGCAGCGCGGCGTGCTCGGCGGCGTTCCCATGGCGCGGCTCTGGCCGGGCCAGGGGCTCGACGATCTGATCATCGTAGCCAATACGGAAATCAACACGGACGAAGACCGAGCCGCCTTCGTCGAAGCTTTGCGGAGCGCTATCTGACATGTTGGACGTCCAAGAACAGGCGACGAGCTCTGCTCCTGCGCCATTCGCCAAGCATGATATTCCTCATGCGCAGCATGGCCTCGATCTCGAGGAGGCCTTGATTTTCGAAATCGGCAGACCGGATGTTTCCGGTGTCGATTTCGAAGAGCCGGCGCCTTTCGTCGATAGGCTCGGCGGGCTCGCGCGGCGTGCGCCGCTCGAACTTCCCGGTCTCTCCGAGCCGGAGACTATGCGGCATTACGTGCGGCTTTCGCGCAAGAATTATTCGATCGACGGCGGCATCTATCCTCTCGGTTCCTGCACGATGAAGCATAATCCGCGGCTGAACGAGCGGATGGCGCGGCTGCCGGGCTTTGGCGACATTCATCCGCTGCAGCCACAATCGACGGTGCAGGGCGCGCTCGAACTCATCCAGGAGTTGGCGCGCTGGCTCACTGTCGCGACGGGCATGGATTCCGTCGCCATGTCGCCCAAGGCCGGCGCGCATGGCGAGGCCTGCGGCTTGATGGCGATCAAGGCTGCGATCGCCGCGCGTGGCGAAGCAGCGACGCGGCGGGTCGTTCTCGTGCCGGAATCGGCGCATGGCACCAACCCCGCTACTGCCGTGCGCGTTGGTTTCGAGGTTCGCTCGATTCCCGTGCGCGCCGATGGCTCTGTCGATCCGCTGATCCTCGAAAAAAATCTCGGCGCCGATGTCGCTGCGATCATGCTCACCAATCCGAATACTTGCGGATTGTTCGAACAAGATGTCGTCGCCATCGCCGACGCCGCGCATGCGGCGGGCGCTTATTTCTATTGCGACGGGGCGAATTTCAACGCGATCATGGGCAAGGTGCGGCCGGGCGATCTCGGCGTCGATGCCATGCATCTCAATCTTCACAAGACCTTCTCGACACCGCATGGCGGTGGCGGTCCGGGGGCAGGTCCCGTGGTCCTTTCAGCGCGGCTTGCGCCTTTCGCGCCGCGGCCTTTCGTGAAGAGCGACGATGCCGGGCTGCATCTCGTCGAGCATCGCAGCGAGGCACCGGAGGCATTTGGCCGGATCACCGCGTTCCACGGACAGATGGGCATGTTCGTGCGCGCCTTCGCCTATCTTCTCTCGCATGGCGCGGATGGCATGCGGCAGGTGGCTGAGGATGCCGTGCTTTCGGCCAATTATGTGCGCGCTTCGCTGTCGGATTTGCTTTCGCCGCCCTTTGGTGAACGGCCCTGCATGCATGAGGCTTTGTTCGACGATACATGGCTGAAGGACACGGGTCTCACGACGCTCGATTTCGCCAAGGCGATGATCGATGAAGGCTACCATCCGATGACTGTGTATTTTCCGCTCGTCGTCCATGGCGCCATGTTGATCGAGCCGACGGAATCGGAGTCGAAGCTCTCGCTCGATCTCTTCATCGCGACTTTGCGGAGTTTGGCGCATGCGGCGCTTGCCGGTGATCGCGAGCGCTTTATTGGTGCGCCCTATCATGCGCCAGTGCGTCGTCTTGATGAGACGCAGGCCGCGCGTGCGCCGGTTCTCGTCTGGACGAAACCGTCGGCTCTGGCGGAGGCGGCGGAGTGAGGTTTTGGGTGACTTCTTTGCTATGTGATAGGCGCGGACGGACCGCGCCTATCATGCCTGGGCTTTATACAAGCGGCCAGCAATTCTAAGTCGTTTTCCTTCCTGATTTCACGCTCCTATTGGTTTTTCGATTTCGGGAGGCG
>DAIESR010000122.1 GCA_027346205.1 Beijerinckiaceae bacterium | reverse complement strand
CGACATCAGCGAGCCATAAATCCCACCATTGGTGATGGTGAATGTGCCGCCCTGCAACTCATCGATCGTAAGCATGCCGTCGCGCGCGCGTCGGCCGAGATCGGCGATCTTCTTCTCGATCTCGGCGATGCCGAGCCGGTCGCCATCACGCACCACCGGCACGACGAGACCTTTGTCCGTGCCGACCGCAATGCCGAGATGATAATAGTTCTTGTAGACGAGATCGGCCCCGTCGATCTCGGCATTGACGGCTGGGATCTCCTTCAACGCAGCGACGCAGGCTTTGACGAAAAAGCCCATGAAGCCAAGCTTCACGCCATGCTTCTTCTCGAAGACATCCTTATAGCGCGTGCGTAAAGCCATGACTTCGGTCATGTCGACCTCGTTGAAGGTCGTCAGCATTGCGGCTGTCGCTTGCGCATCCTTCAAGCGCCGTGCGATCGTTTGGCGCAATTTGGTCATGCGCACCCGCTCTTCGCGGCTCGCATCCGCGGCGGGCGAAAGCGCGCGGAACTGGACAGGCGGCGGGGCAACAGGCGCTTGCGCCTGCTGGCTCGCGACGAAGCCCAGGACATCGCCCTTCAGCACCTGGCCCTGCTTGCCGGAGCCGGCCATCGCGGCGGTGTCGATCGCTCGATCGGCGGCGATCTTGGCCGCCGCCGGCGATGGCGGGCGCGGCATCGATTTTTCCGGCACGGCGGTCACGGGTGCAGCGGCCTTGGCCGACCGCGCTGCCACCGCGCCCTCGCTGATCGCGCCGAGTAGAGCGCCAGGTGCGACCGTCGCGCCATCCTTGGCCGTGATTTCGCTGAGCACGCCAGCCGCCGGGGCATTGACTTCGAGCGTCACCTTGTCGGTTTCGAGTTCGACGATGGGCTCATCCATCGCGACCGCGTCGCCAGCTTTTTTGAACCATCGTCCGATCGTCGCCTCGCTCACCGATTCACCAAGCGTGGGGACGCGAATTTCAATCGTCATGAGACTTCCCCTCGGGCACTCGCCCTGATCAAATCCCTCACCCGCTTACTCGGTCTCAGGCCGCGAAGGCCTCGTCGAGAAAGGCCTTCAGTTGCGCCAAATGTTTTGGCATCACGCCCGTGGCCGTCGCCGCCGCGGCAGGCCGGCCGACATAGCGCGGGCGCTTCGCCTCGCTGCCGACCTGGCCGAGCACCCATTCGAGATAGGGCTCGGCAAAGGCCCATGCCCCCATGTTCTTGGGTTCTTCCTGGCACCAGACCACATCGGCTTTTTTGAAGCGCGGCAGAGTCGCGACCAAAGCCTTCAACGGGAAAGGATAGAGCTGCTCGATGCGCAAGAGATAAATATCGTCAATGTTGCGCTTCTCGCGTTCCTCCAAGAGATCGTAATAGACCTTGCCGGACGAGAGGATGACGCGACGGATCTTATCGTCCTTGACGAGCTTGATCGTGTCGCCGCGGCCCCATTCGGCAGCGTCGTAAAGAATCCGATGAAAGCTCGTGTCGCGTCCCATCGCATCGAGGCGCGAGACGACGCGCTTGTGGCGCAAAAGCGATTTCGGCGTCATCAGAATGAGCGGCTTGCGAATGTCGCGCTTCAATTGCCGCCGCAGAATATGGAAATAATTCGCCGGCGTCGTGCAATTGGCAACCTGCATATTGTCCTCGGCACAAAGCTGCAAATAACGCTCGAGCCGTGCCGAAGAATGTTCCGGCCCCTGGCCTTCATAGCCATGCGGCAGAAGGCAGACGAGACCCGACATGCGCAGCCATTTGCGCTCGCCGGACGAGATGAATTGGTCGAAGATGACCTGCGCGCCATTGGCGAAATCGCCGAATTGCGCCTCCCATATCGTGAGCGCATTGGGTTCGGCGAGCGAATAGCCATATTCGAAACCCAGCACCGCCTCTTCCGACAGCATAGAATTGATGACCTCA
>DAIESR010000118.1 GCA_027346205.1 Beijerinckiaceae bacterium | reverse complement strand
TATGACTGTCAACGGCCCTCGGCGCGGGCCCGGATCACGGCGAGATGTTCATTGTTCTGGAACAGAACCATGATGATCTCTGTTGCTATGCGTGCCGCAATGGCGGCGATCGCACCGCCGATCAATGTTGCAATGAGCAAGAAAAAGCCGGTCAGGAAGGAATGCACCATAGCGGCGAGAGCGGCCAAAATGCTCGACAGGCAGAAAAGCGCGATCAACACCAATTGCAGCACATAGAATATGCGGATGATCGATGGTGTGAGGTAATTGTCAAACGTCAGAAAGTCTTGCAGCTTCAGCATGATCCCCTCGCATGATTGCGTGAAACGCCATTCAGATCGCAGCCCCGCCAACCGCTGTCATTTCTCAGACATGGGATATATCCCATGTCTAAAATAATGGAAAAGTCTATCAACTTTTCAGGAACCTGCTCCAGCAATCCTTGGGACCAAACACCTAGAGCGGCGAACGCTCCGATGGAATCGGTGCTGCCGCTCTTGTCTTTTGTTTCCGCATTAGCTTTGTCCCCCAGCCGGTTCCCACCCGCGGGCCTGATGCTCTAAAGGCTTGATTTTGCAGGCCAGAAATGGCGGTACAAAATTCTTGTAGACTGTGTGGAAAGTCGCGCTGACTGGATTCACCGGTGTGCGTTGTCGCGGTAGATTCGCGCATGATGCACATTTCCGGCTCTGAACGCTCGCAACTCCTGCTTTTGCCAGAGGCGATCGATGATTACGTCGCAGTGGACAACCCCGTCCGCTTCATCGACGCCTTTGTTGATAGGCTTGACTTGAAGGCCGCCGGTTTCGAGCGGGTCCAAGCAAAAGCGACGGGTCGGCCAGGTTACGCGCCAGGCGATTTGTTGAAGCTCTATATTTACGGCTATCTCAACCGGGTGCGGTCGAGCCGGCGGCTTAATCTGTTTAGGCACGAGTTGCTGGCGGTTGACGGTACGCGCATCAAGGTGGTCAATAATAAGGGCCGGAACTTCACGACGGGATCACTGCAAAAATTCATCGAGGCCGTCGACAAGAAGCTGGAAGATTATTTGAAGCGGCTCGACGCGAGCGACGCCGAGGAGCAGGCGACTTCACACGGTCTGCAACGATTTTGCACGCGCGGGTTCAGCCGCTATGCTGGCGTCAATCGAGACATAAGTGGTTGGAGGGCTTTTTTCTGTTCGATCGGCGCGGTATAATTTTTTAGATACCAGTACTTTCCCGGCTTGTTGGAAGAGGCGATTAACAGCAAATGACCGATGTCGTCGCAGTTCTCGGAATGCATCGCAGTGGGACGAGTGCCATCACCGGCGTCCTGACAAAACTCGGTGGCGAAGCACCTAAAAGCCTCCTGCCCGCGAATTCGGGCAATCGTCGAGGCTATTTCGAGTCCGTTCCGCTGATGTATTTTCATGACGAACTCCTGGCATCGGCTGGCTGTCATTGGCATGATTGGCGGAAATTCAATCCTTCATGGTACCGGTCCCCAGTCGTCAAAACGTATAAAGAACGTGCGAAAAAGCTGTTCCAGGACGAATTCACAAATGCCCCGTTGCCAATACTGAAGGATCCGCGAATTTGCCGTTTCGCACCTTTTTGGCTCGATGTTTTTGAAGACATGGGGATGACGCCGCGGATCGTCATGCCAATCCGCTCGCCTTTGGACGTTGCACAGTCGCTCAAGAGCCGCGACATGATGTCGACTACGAAAGCATTGCTGCTTTGGCTGCGCCACGTGCTGGATGCGGAAGCGCAAACAAGGAACATTGCTCGTTCGATCTTCACCTGGGAGCAATTCCTTTCGGATTGGCGTGGAACTACCGACAAAATTTCATTGGAGACGGGACTTGCCTGGTCTCGGCTCTCCGATCGTACAGGATATGAAATCGACAAATTCTTGAGCGCGGAGCTGGTTCATCATCGGACAGCCCATACCGATCTGGTGGCTCACTCCGATGTTCATGAATGGACGCTCGAGGCTTACGACGCCTTGCTCGAGCTGGCACGCAATCCGTTTTCCAACTCGGCTACGGAGAGATTGGATCGGGTTCGCGCGTTGTTCGATCAGTCGAGCGATCTGTTTGGTCGTGTTCTCGTCGACTACGAGATCAATTTGGAGGAGTCTCAGACTCAAGCTACAGCCTTCCAAAGCGAACTCGATCTTTTGCGTAATCAGCGTGGAGAGGATGAGGCTAGATTTGCTGCAGTCGCAACGGAGCGCGGCCGCCTCGCCGTCGAACTCGATGCAAATCGCCAGCAGCTGACGAATACCGCCGCGCTGCTCAATGAACGCACACAGAGCTTGGGGACGATCGAAGCTCAGTTGGCGGCGGCCAATCAAGAAAAAGAGCAACTTTTTGCAGCTATCGCGCAGCATCAAGCGGAGCTTGCCGCTGCTGCCGAAGAAAGGCAGCGCATCTCAACCGAGTTGCATGAGCGGGTTCAGGAAATCGGCGAATTAAGCACCGCAGCCGCCAGTCATGCGGAGCACGCCGTTCAGGTAGAAGCTCAGCTCGCAGTGACACATCAAGAGCTCACAGTGACACATCAAGAGCTCACAGAGGCGCGTCAAGAGAAGCATCTGCTTTTGAATGCTCTCGAAACGCGGGAGAAAGAGCTCGGTGCGGCGCTCGAAGAGCTACAATCTCTTGTCGTCACATTGCAGGCGCGTGAAACATCCTTGCTTGAAGCCCTGGATGACCGGCGCACGCTTGCCGTACGCGCCGAGCAGGCCGAAGCCGCGCTCGGTGACCTGGCCTCGGAGCGAGACAGGTTGTCGAAGGATCTCGCGGCGCATGCTGCCGATCTCGCGGCCAGCGTCGAAGAGCGCGGCCGCCTCGCATCCGAATTGCAGAAGCGCGAGCAGACCTTGGCCGAAGTCGGCGTGCGCCAAGCTGATCTCATCGTCCGGGCTGAGCGCGCTGAAGTTGAGCTAGCTAGAGTTGCGCATGAGAGAGAAAGACTGTCGAAGGATCTGGCAGCGCATGCTGCCGATCTCTCGGCCAGTGTCGAAGAGCGCGGCCGCCTCGCATCCGAATTGCAGATGCGGGAGCAGACCTTGGCCGAAGTCGGCGCACGCCAAGCCGAGTTCGTCGTTCGGGCTGAGCACGCTGAAGCAGAGGCCACTGCGCTGGCGCTCGAACTCCGACACATGGAAATCACGGCGGACCGTGCTGCTGAGCACGCCGCGGTCATGGTCGAGACGGAAACTAAGCTGGCAGCGCAAATCCACGCTTTGCGCGCTCAGATGATCGACACGGAGGCAGCGCTCGCAAAATCGAATGCGACTCGGGACAGTCTCGTCATTATGGGCATGCGTCCTCTGGCCAACCGACGATTGCGTCAATGGGAGCGCAAGCTCGAGCGCAGCGGTCTGTTCGATGCCGATTGGTATAAAGATACATATAGCGATGTTGCCAAGGACCGTCGATCGCCGGTTCGGCACTACCTGGAAGATGGTTATTTACGGGGCTATCGACCGAACCCGTTATTTGATACGCGCTGGTATTTGGAGCGTTATGACGACGTCCGCCACTCCGGCGTGAACCCGCTGCTCCATTACATCCTACATGGTCATCGCGAAGGCCGAGACCCATGCCCTGAATTTCAGACCGGCTTTTATCTCGAAACCAATCCCGATGTCCGCGGCAATGGCATGAACCCGCTCGCGCATTATCTGCGATATGGGCGGCACGAAGGCCGATTAGGGTCGCGGCCACGGGATTAGTCTTCAGGCATAAAAACCAATTCAAACGTTTCTGTCATGCTCCGCCGGGCGGCGCCACGAATTTGTCTGATCAGTGTTTAAAGATAGTCAAATGCACCTTCGGGGGCTCGATCACCTCGGCATCAGAGTTGATCCAGACCAAGTGGAATCGTTTACGATCCACGTGATTGGGGCAAATCGGCTCTGTTTCAATTAGGGTATGTCCTCCGTGAGATATCGGATATATCCGGTGTCCAAAATGTCGGAGAAGTCTGTCAGCTTTTCCGGGACATGCTCTACTGCCTTACAATAGATGTCCGAGGGTAAAATGACAGGTCGGCATAATTTCTTTTGGCAGACAAAAACGTTAAGCGCGATCGAAAAATCACTCAAGGTGCTTCGGGCGTCAATCCTGTTCGACGCTGTCTGGTATAAGGAGGCGCATGAGGATTTGCGTCGAACCAGCGTCGACCCCATATGGCATTATCTTGAACACGGAGCACGCGAAGGGCGGCATCCGCATCCCTTGTTCGATTCGGATTGGTACATTTCTCATAATCCAGATGCCCAGGTCGTCGGTGTCAATCCGCTCCTGCACTATTTGACGTCTGGCGCCTCACGCGGAATGAATCCGCATCCGCTTTTCGATATCAATTGGTATTTGGAACAGCTGCCAACGTCGAAACAACTAAAGACAGACGCGCTCTCACATTATTTAAAAGCCGGCTGGCGGCATGGCCTCAGTCCGCATCCACTGTTCGATCCTAAATGGTATGGCGCTTGCGCCGTTAACGATGTGGCTATGAACCCTCTCCTGCATTATGTGCAGATGCGGAGTGCGCGGCAGCGCAGCCCCCATCCGATGTTTGATCCGGCATGGTATATGGAGCAGTATCACGAGGCCGTCGCCGCGGGAGAGCCTCCGCTCATAGACTATCTACGCCGCGGCTGGCGGAAAGGGCGCCGTCCCAACAAATTATTCGATCCCATAAAATATGCGCGCACGCATCTTGCCGCGCAAAACACTAGCGAAGAGCCGCTGACACATTTCGTGCGGATCAACGCGAAGAAGGGCTCTCCAAGTACCGTGATTTCGATTGCGGACGATTGCGTCGAGGCAGTTGGAGACATCATCGAAGCCAACGGTACATCATTATCCGATCTCGTGCCGAGCCATCGCGGGGGCGTCATCGGCTTCACCTCTGTTCACGAGTGGCGAAAAGCGATTAAACAATCCGGCCTCTTCGATGCCGAATGGTATCTGACGAAAAACAAAGATATCGCTCTGGCGAAGCTCGATCCTTTGGATCACTTCATTCGACATGGTAGCGCTGAACAGCGCAGCCCGGGGCCAGCTTTCAATGCCGCCTGGTATGTCGAAGAATATCCGGAGGTCGCTCTAAGCGGTCTGGAGCCGCTTGCTCATTATCTCAAGATCGGCCGCGCAAAGGGCTTTGAGCCGATCGGCTCGATCTATCAGAGGTGGATCAGGCGGTTTGACACCGTGGCAGCCGCTGACCGTGCAATGATCGAGGGCGATATAGCGGCGAATGTGCTTCCAGCCTTGCAACTGATCGTCCTTGTCGACAAGGAATCGGAAGATTTTTTAGTTCGAATGATCGATGCGATCAGTGCTCAAATCTTCCACGATTGGCATGCATTGGTTATCATAAGCCACGGATGCAGCGAGAGCATATTTCATAAAGCAAGGTCTATCACGCAAACGAGCCCCCAATTTCACATCATCATGCAAAATGATGTTGCCGAGGATACATTGAAGCCTGCGGACGGCAGACATGTCGTCATCGCTGCCGGGAGCGTTCTGTTGTGCGAACATGCGCTTTATATGTTTGCGCGCGCCGCGGTCCAAAAGGACAACTTCGCGTTGATTTATGCTGATGAAGATATTTTGGACAAACTCGGCAATCGAGACATGCCAGTCTTCAAGCCAAAATATTCGCCAGCCTTGGCCGAGCAGACCAATTATTTCGGGCGCTGCCTTTTTATTCGCAGCACCGATTGGGTGCGGCTTGATATGGTGCAGGCGATCAAGGAGGAAAGCTTCGCCATTGAGAGGTTTGTTTTCTCGTTTTTGGATAAACCAAATGAGAAAAGGACAAGTCGAAAGGCAATTGGACATATTCCAGCGATCTTGTTTCATGATCTCAGTGCGTCGCGCGCGACAATCACGAGGCCAATCGATCTGACCGAAGTCGATGCGCACTTACCGAGTTTCAGCATCATCATTCCCACGAGAGACCATGTGGATCTTTTGCGGCCATGCATCGAGTCCATAGAACAATGCACGGATTATCCACGCGTGAAGATCGAGATCATCATCATCGATAACGGATCCGTATACGACGCCACTTTGAGTTTTTTCGCGATGCTTACCTCAGAAGGAAAAGCCCGCATTCTCCAAGATGCGGGAGGTTTCAATTTTTCGAGGCTCAATAATGTCGCGGCTGCTGAGGCGACACATGATATCCTCTTGTTTGTCAACAATGACACAGTGGTCGATGATCCGCTCTGGCTGCGGCGCATCGCGCATTTCGTGACGCAAGACGATGTCGCGGCTGTCGGCGGCAAGCTGCTATACCCCGACCGTACGGTCCAGCATGGCGGCGTCGTTCTCGGAATTCAAGGTGTCGCGGGGCATGATCAGGTAGGCCTCCAGGAGCATGACGATAGTGCGCGTTTGGACGTGACCCGTGAGATGTCAGCAGTCACCGGTGCGTGTCTTGCCATGCGTCGAGAAGTCTTCAATGAGTTGGGGGGGTTTGATACGGTTGCAGTTATCGCCTTCAACGACACGCTCTTATGCCTTGCCGCATTGAAAGCCGGCTATCGTAATATCTTCATCAAAGAACCGCTGCTGATTCACCATGAGTCGAAGTCGCGTGGTTATGACGATAAACCGGAGCGTGTGGCCGCGTTTCGGCGCGAGGCTGCTTATGCCCGTCGTCGCCATAACGATCTGTTTCGGGATGATCCCTATTACAGTCCAAATCTTTGTCTACAGGCGATCAATGAATTAGCATTTCCTCCGCGGTGTTCTAAGCCATGGCGGGTTGTGAGACGCGATCCGGCGAGACTGAGGATTCTGTTTCTAAGTTCGACGCATGAGATGGGGCATGGCGTGCCGGTCGTCATGAATTTGCAGGCCTCGCATCTTGCGCGGGCCGGCCACGATATTTTTGTGGGCGGCCCTAAAGGCCAAAAAGAGATGGCTTATGAGGGCTGTCGACGGATCTATCTCAGCGGAGCGGCCGAAGCCGCAGCATTCGCTGTCGAGCAGGGCATGGATTGCGTCGTCGTCGAAACGCCGCCATTTTTTTCAATCGTGCGTTGGCTTGGCGAATGGCCGCGAACTTTATTTCTCGATCATGGAGAACCGCCGGCTGAGTTCTTCCCGGACGCTGCTGCACGGCGAACCGTAGCTGCCGAAAAACGAATG
>DAIESR010000115.1 GCA_027346205.1 Beijerinckiaceae bacterium | reverse complement strand
GCTACAACTGGCATCGCCCCCATACTGGCCTCAAAGCCAAACCACCCATCAGTCGTCTCGGTCTCCCGCTGGACAACCTGTTGAGGTTCCACATCTAGAGCATGTCCCGGAAAAGTTGATAGACTTTTCCATTATTTTAGACATCGGATATATCCGATGTCTCATTGACGAGGACATGCTCCAAGTATTTGAAATAGAGCCGATCATCGCTCAGCAAAGACCGCGCCGATGATTGCGACTTGATCCGGCTCGACCGCGAGTTTGGCGGAAAAGCCATCATGCCAAGCCGTTTCGCAATCGCGCTTGAGACAAGCATCGCCTATGCCCGGCGGTGACCCCCCGTCGATCGCTACGATATTTGCGGCTTTGGCGGCAAAAAGGGTCAGGCTCCGCGCCAGAGAAAAAGCCGGGGCGAGCGCGCCGTCCGTCAGGACGCAAGCCGCGATGCCGAGATCCGCGCCGCCATAAAGGAGACCGGCGAGGCGCCGGCTGGCGCCCCGATAGCTCCCCATTTCAAAGATCGAGGCCGGGGTCGCGGCGGCGATCGCAATAATCTTCGTGGCGCCGTCGTCTAGGCCCAACGCGGCTTCGCGGACGGCGAGCTTGACGGAGAGATGCTGAACATCGGCGCCATTTTGCGATTCGGGTAGGATAATGCCGTCGGGGCGCCCGGGCATTACCGCGTCGAGATCGGCGTCGATGCAGTCGCTTCGCAAACTATTGACGCAAACATAGAGAAGCTGCCGATGGACTCTCTGGCTCGCCTGTTGAAGCGCGGCGAGCGTGTGCTCGCGTGCCAGCAGCCTATCGTCAGCGACAATCGATTGCGCGAGATCGAGGACGAGACAATCCGCGCCGCTTTCCAGCGCGGCAGCTATGTCTTCCTCACGATCGGGACGGACGAGAAGCAGAGAGCGCATTGGAGTTCCTTCTTGGTGCGCTTCGCGATCTCGACCCAGGCTGCAAGCTTATCGGCGCTCCGCCGCGCCTTGCACCACATCCGTCCACGTGAAATCATTGCCCTTGAACAAAAGCGGCGCGTCCATGCTTTTCGCCAGAGCATAGGCGGCGCAATCGCCTAGATTCAACTGCGCCTTGGATTGCAGTCCTTTGCCATAGCGGCCATAGGCCGCGAGCGCCGCCGATATTTGCGGTTCGGTGAAGGGCACAGTCTCGATGCCAAGTTCCTCCAGCAAAGCAAATACGCCGGCTATGCCCTCCTGGCCACGCCGCATGCCGATGACAATGCCGGTCTCATAGACGTTGACGGCGCTAATCAAGCGGCGGGGGGCTTCACCGATGGCATTCAGAAAGTCTCGAGCCTCTGCTTCTTCTTCGAGGATGGCGACCAGCGCGGAACTGTCGACAACGATCATCCGGAAACGCCCCAGGCCTCGTCGAGGATGTCCTTGGCGGATCGGCGATCGATAAGTGGCCGGGAGACAATGCGCTGCGAGATCTGATGGACGCGATCCATGTCGATCGGCTTCGCCTTTCTCGTCAATTCGGGCAGAGTGATGCCCGCGAGCCTCGCTTGGGTCTCTATCGCGTCATTCACGACCTCTTCGGGCGTTTTCCCGCGTTGCGCTGCAATCCGCCGTGTCAATTCTTCGGTTTCGGGAGGTAAAGTAATCATGGCCGATTTCATATCTGGACGACATTTCATTTTGAAAGGTAGCAAAGCGACGGCTGCAATTCCAGTACTGTTCCGACCTTCCGGGAGCTGGAAACTCTTTGGCAAAGGCCATGTGGCGGAGCAAGTTCGGTGCGGTAAAATTCCACTCGTCTGGTGTCATTAAACCTCCATTTACCATGTTGGCAGATCCTCATGCGTAGTGAGATGGCTTTTTCGAGCCATCCTGGGCCATTCGGCTTTGGATCGGACCATGATCATCCATCGGTTTCAGCAATGGGCGCGCAATGCGACGCCCGGCCAGCGGGCGGAAGGCGTGAGCGCCTTGGCGCGGGCCTATCTCTATGCGGACCTCG
>DAIESR010000100.1 GCA_027346205.1 Beijerinckiaceae bacterium | reverse complement strand
CCAGCGTGGCATGCTCGAAATAGGTCTCGCTGAAGCTTCCCGGCGTCAGCACGCCGATGCGCGGCTCGTCACGATCGGCGCGCGCGCGCAAGGAATCGCGAAAGGCTTCGAAGAACGGCGCGACGCGCGGCACGTTCATCGACTTGTAGAGGTCGGAGAAGGCGCGCGAGAGCACCAGGCGGTTCTCCAGCGCATAGCCCGCGCCCGACGGCGCCTGGGTGCGGTCGCCGATAACCCACCAGCGCCCATCCGGTCCGCGCCCGAGATCAGCCGCGTAAAGAAAGAGATGTTTGCCACCGCGCGGCTCGATCTTGCAGAGTGGATGCAGGAAATCCGGCGAGCCTGCCACGGCCGCCGCCGGCAGATCGCCACCCGAGACGAGCTGCCCTGCACCATAGACATCGCCAGCGACCGCTTCGAGAAGCCGCGCACGCTGCGCCACGCCTGTTGCGATCTCCTGCCACTCCGCCGCTTCGATCAGCAAGGGCAAATGGCTGAGCGGCCAGGCGCGCTCGCTGGTGTCGCCATAGGCGCGATAGGAGACGCCAGCGTCGTGGATATGCCGATCGGCGGCGCCGAACCGACGGTCGATCTCTTCCGCCTCGAACCCGCAGAGCGCTTCAAGAAATCTGACCCAATGCGGCCGCTTCCGTCCATCGGCGCCGATGAATTCGTCGGGAATATTGGCCAGCGGCCGATAGTCTTCCGTGAGCGCGGCGAAGCGTTGGGCTGCGAGCTCGGCATGAGATGGGGATTTCGATGCGTGCATCTTCGGCAGTTGCTTTTCGCCTCGTCTTCTATGCATCAGAGCCGGATATGCAGATAAGCTTGCGAAATCCGCATGATCGTGATTGCGCTGGGAGACCGGTTTCCACTTTTCCGTAAATCCTGCTCTTGCGTTACGCTTATTGCTTGGGCCGGAAGGATTTGAGTTGAGCCGGATCAGTCTCGATCCGTGCCGCACCTATGAGATCGAGACAATAGGGCACGGCTGGGAACACAGCGTTGAGGCAGACCTCGATCGAAGCTGGTTTGCCGGGCAGGTTGATGATGAGGCAGGAGCCACGGTGCGCCGCCATTTGGCGTGATAATATAGCGGTGGGCACTTGCTGGAGGCTAATCTGCCGCATCAACTCGCCGAAGCCGGGTAGAACCCGTGGCGCCGCCGCCAATGTTGCCTCAGGCGTCAAATCGCGCGGGCTCGGGCCGGTGCCGCCGGTTGTGAGAATCAGGTCGCAGCCTTCTTTATCGGCGAGATCGATCAACGTGTCGCGGACCGATTCGAAACCATCGGGGATGATGCGCCGCAGCGCCGTAAAGGGCGTCGTCAGGACGCGCGTGAGATAGGCGACGATCGCCGGACCGCTCTCGTCCTGATAGATGCCCGCGCTGGCGCGATCCGAGGCAGTGACCACGCCGATGAGCGCCGTGCGTTCTGCCTCTGCCGCCATAATCCACCCTGTATCATTGCCGCCGCCTGCCGCGAGTTTAGGCGATCCTGCGCCTGACGCCTAGATAATAGCGCCAGCTAGGCCGGCGCTCGTGCATAGCGCCGTTCGGGACAAGGAAGTGCCGGAAGCTCAAGCGAAATCTATGCCGCGGCGGGCCGCGTGGAGCAAACCTCTGTTCGGCAATTCCACCAAAACGGCTCAGGCCGCATCTTCGTCCTCATAGTCCACCGCAACGAAATAAAGCCCGTCCGCCGGAGCAACCATGCCGCAGCGACTGCGGTCGCGGGACTCGAGAGCGGCGCGGAGATCGGCAGGCTGCCATTTGCCGGCTCCCACCAGCTCCAACGAGCCGACGATCGAGCGAACCTGATGGTGCAGGAAGGAACGGGCGCTGGCGCGGATCTCGATCGTATCGCCATTTTTAGCCACATCGAGGCGATCGAGCGTGCGGATCGGGCTTGTGGCTTGGCATTCCGCCGCGCGGAAGGTCGAGAAATCATGGCGGCCGACCAGGATCTGAGCCGCCTCATGCATGGCGCCGGCATCGAGCGGGCGCTTGACGAGCCAGGCGTGGCTGGCATCGAGCGTCAGCGGCGCGCGGCGGTTGACGATTCTGTAGAGATAATGCCGGCGTACTGCCGAAAAGCGCGCGTCGAATATGTCGGCGACCGGCTCGGCCGCGACGACCGCAATGAGGTTTGGCCGTAGATGCGCATTGAGCGCTTCGCATAAGGTGAACCTCTGCCATTCGCGCGCGAGATCGGCATGCGCTACCTGCCCTAGAGCATGGACGCCCGCATCCGTGCGTCCGGCGCCGCGTATGTTGACAGGATGGCCGCAGAAAGCCGCGAACGCGGTTTCGATCGCTTCTTGGACCGAAAGACCGTTCTTCTGCCGCTGCCAGCCGACGAAAAGCCGGCCATCATATTCGATCGTGAGCTTATAGCGCGGCATTACATTGTTTCGGTCAAATGGCGGGGTTCTGCCAGGAAGACAGCCGGGGAATCGGTCATGAGACCCAGACCCATATCAAGGTCTTCTCGGATCGGACACTGTCTCATGGGGCTGCGGTGGAAGCTATTTCAATCGAACCTCGGGCGGAATTTGCCGCGGGTGAGTTCGCGGCACGTAAATGTGCCGGACTTTCGCGCTTCATGCCGTTGGAGCGCCCAGAAAGCTGCCAGGAACGATGCGCGTCCCGCGCAAAAACTCCGCCGCCGTCATTGGTGCTTTGCCGGCCCTTTGTACGATCAGCAGGCGAAGCGCGGCTTCGCCGCAGGCGATGCCCAACGCATCGTCGCAGACTATCCCCGGCTGGCCTCCACCGCCGATGGGGAGGCTGCGCAAGACCTTGATGCGCTCGAGGCCCTTGCCGAGATCAGCCTCGAAAAAGGCGCCGGGGAAGGGTGAAAGCCCGCGCACGCGGTCATGCAGCGCCTGCGCACTGAGCGACCAGTCGATTCGCGCCTCGGCCTTGTCGATCTTATGCGCATAGGTGACGCCTTCTTCGGACTGCGGCGTGAAGATGAGGCTGCCGCGGCTGAGCGCTGCCAGCGCGCGGCCCATGAGGTCGGCGCCGAGCTGGGACAGGCGATCATGCAGCTCGCCGGCCGTCGTCTCCGGATCGATCGCGACTTTTTCGACGAGCGCGACGGGGCCCGTATCGAGCCCTTCCTCCATCCGCATAACCATGACGCCGGTTTCCTTATCGCCGGCCATGATGGCCCGCTGGATCGGCGCAGCGCCACGCCAGCGTGGCAAGAGGGAGGCATGGAGGTTGAGGCAGCCATAACGCGGTGCTTCGAGAATGGCTTTCGGCAGAATGAGTCCGTAAGCGACGACGACGGCGACATCGGCCTCCAGGCTGGCGAAAATCGCCGCTTCCTCCGCGCTTTTCAGGCTTTTCGGCGTCAGGACCCGAATGCCGAGGCGATCGGCGGCCGCCTGCACGGGGGAGGGTAGCATCTCAAGGCCGCGCCGCCCGGCTGGCTTCGGCGCGCGTGTGTAGACAGCCGCTACCTCATGGCCCTGGCCGATGATCTCTTCGAGCACCGGTACGGAAAATTCGGGCGTGCCCATGAAGATGATGCGCAAGGGACGCCACCTGCTCCCGGAGTTTCATGCATTGAGTCAAACGTGGAGTCAAACTCGCGCTCAAACGTACATCTCACGCGCGATCGGCCGTCTCGGTCAATGCCCCGTGGCGGCGCCGTAGTCCTGGCTCACGCGCTTCGCCGTCTTGTTGAATTTCTTCAAGATGCGCTCGCGCTTGAGACGGGAGATGTGATCGATGAAGAGAACGCCGTTCAAATGGTCGATCTCATGCTGTATGCAGGTCGCAAGCAGGCCACCGGTATCGATCTCCTGCCTTTTGCCGAGGCGGTCCAGAAAGCCGACTTTGACCTTGGCAGGGCGGAACACCTCTTCCCGATATTCGGGGATCGAGAGGCAGCCTTCCTCATAAGAGGAGGTCTCTTCCGAAGCCCAAAGGATCTCCGGATTGACCAGGAATAGCGGATCGCCGCTGGCCTGATCGTCGTCGCGGCGGGCGAGGTCGATCACGATGATGCGCCTGGGAACGGCGACCTGAATCGCCGCAAGGCCGATACCTGGCGCCTCATACATGGTCTCGAGCATATCGTCTAAAAGCGCGCGGACCCCATCGTCGACAGCGGCGACGGGCTCGCTTTTCACGCGGAGCCGGCGATCCGGCAACGTGATGATGGGTTTCAGGGCCATGGCTCTCCACGCCAAAAATCGCAATGCTGCAAATGTCGTATCTATGACATAAGCATCAAGCGGGAATTGGTCAATTTCCGCGGTTGGCGTTTCCCGGTCGGATGGAATCATCCGACCGGGAAACGCTCAAAATCAAAGCTGCGCGCTAACGGAAGCAAGCACTGCGCCGCAATTGGTCTACCCGGAGCAGGGCGATGATCCCACAGTCTGGCTTATCGTCTGGCTTGGCTTTACGCGCAGGCGCTGCGGATCGTGCACATCAAGTCCTCGACATGTTTGGAGAGGACGCCGGCCTGGCCGGTCAGGTCGGTGGCCGATTGCAACAGCTCCTTCGCCGCCTGGCTCGAATCGGCAGCAGATCGCGTAGCGCCGACAATATTCGAAGTGACCTCGTTCGTTCCATCCGAGGCTTCCCGGATGCGACGGGCGATCTCTTGCGTCACCTGGGCCTGTTCGGCGACGGCGTCTTCGACGGCGACGGCTATGGAACTTACCTGCCTCGTCGTGCTCGCGATCGAAGCGATGAAAGCGGAGACATGCTGCGTCGCGTCCTGAATCCCGGTCACTTGGGCGCCGATCTCGGCGGTTGCCCGTGCCGTTGCATCGGCGAGGCTCTTGACCTCCTGCGCCACGATGGCAAAGCCACGCCCGGCATCGCCGGCTCGTGCCGCCTCGATCGTTGCGTTGAGCGCGAGCATATTGGTTTGGCCGGCGATATTGCGAATGAGTTCGACGATGCCGCCGATCCGGTCGGCGACCTCGGCGAGCCCGCGCACTTCGGCATAAGTCTGGTCGGCTTCGATGGCGGCATGACCGGCGATTCGGTTTGACTGGTGAACCTGGGCGCTGATCTCGCCAATCGCCTGCGAGAGATGACCGGTGGCCGAAGCAATGGCCTCGACGCTCGTCGCCGCTTGTTTGGAAGCCGTCGCGGCAGCCATGGACTGGAGATTGGTGCTCTCGGCCGAATGGGTCAAAGTCGATGCCGTCCCGCGTAAATGCTCCGCCGTGGAGAGCACGCGGCCGGCAATGCCGCCAACGGCTTCCTCGAACGAGTGTCCGAGACGGTTGAAGGCTTCTACGCGCTCTTGTCTGGTCCATTCGAGAGAGATGCCGATCGAATAGGCCATGTCGAGCATCAGGACGCGCAAGACGGCCAGCTGCAAATTCTGGCGCCGCCGCGAAGCGAAAAACCGCAATATTCGGTTCGGGAATCGCTCCGCGATCGCTTCGCGCATGCGGGCCGCGATGTAGCAATAGCCGCCCGTGTACCATTCTGGGCCGAGCCCAAAACGGATGCGCATGTCGAAAATCAATTTCGCTGAGGCGTGGTAGTCCGCATCGAACCGCGCCTCGAACAAAAGCGACCAGTGCCGAATTTGTCTTTCTTTCGCGATGCCGAGTGTCTCCTTTCTGTCGAAGAGAGACATGCCGTCTGCGAAGCGCCACAAATGCTCATAACACCCATCGAGATGCTCGGTAAATATCTCGATGAGAAACGCCTTGTGCTCTCTGAGGGTCGCAACGCATTGATCGTCGACTTCGTGATAGTGACGAAGGGAATCGAAAGTGATTTGAGAAACCATGGGCGCATGAACCAATCGCTTTATGTTGCGACTGTAGGCCGTGCATGGTTAGCAATTTGTAACGGCTTAAGTCGCAGGTTGTTTTTTGTCTGATGCGCGAAGGAATGAAATATGCGCCGAGGACTTGGAGACCTGTTCTTTATTCGTTCCGATGGCCGCGCGAATCGGCTAAAGCGTCTTGGATGGAGCGCTTCTTTCAATTCGCCATCGGAGTGCCGGTGAGCACATTCGATCTGCTGTTGGCTTTGCTGGGGCTTGCCTTGGCGTTGCTGCTGATCGTCGCCATTGCTGCGGTCCGGGCCGGGCAAATGCGGCGACAGGATGCGGCGGACGCGGCGGAACGTCAGGCTGAACTCTCGGATAGACTGGCGGCGCTGATGCAGTCTCAGTCCGAATTGACCGGCCGTATGCGCGGCATGGGGGACTATCTCGGTGCCCGGCATTCCGATCTCGCGCGCGTCGTGACGGAACGGTTGGACGCCGTTGGCGCAAGGGTCAGCCGCGGCCTCGAGGATCAGAGCCGCAGCGCGAATGAAAGCCTCGCCAAGCTCAATGAAAGGCTCGCTGTGATCGATGCGGCGCAGGCGCGGCTGACAGGTCTCACCGAAGAGGTGATCGGTCTCAAGGACATCCTCTCTAACAAACAGGCGCGCGGTGCTTTCGGCCAGGGCCGGATGGAAGCCATCATTCGTGATGCGCTGCCGGCCTGCGCCTATGAATTCCAGCCCACATTGTCGAACCGCTGTCGGCCGGATTGCGTCATTCGCCTGCCTGGGGACGACCGAGGCCTTGTCGTCGATGCGAAATTTCCGCTCGAATCCTTCACTGCCATGCGGGAGGCGGCCAATGAAGCCGCGAAGAACCAAGCGGCGACACAGGTGCGTGCCGATGTCGGCAAACATATTCGCGATATCGCCGAGCGTTATTTTCTGCCCGGCGAGACGCAGGATCTCGCGATCCTCTTCGTGCCGTCCGAATCGCTTTATGCGGATCTCGCCGAGCATTTCGAGGATGTAATTCAGAAAGCGCATAGAAGCCGCATCATCATCGTTTCGCCGTCGCTGCTCGTCATGGCCATGCAGGTCATGCAGGCGATCGTGCGCGATGCGCGCGTGCGCGAACAAGCGCATGAGATCCAGATCGAAACCCGCCGTCTCGTTGAAGATGTCGGCAGGCTGCGCGAACGCGTTGGCAAGCTCGGCACGCATTTTCGCCAGGCGCAAGACGATGTCACTGCGATCGGCGTTTCGGTGGAGAAGATCGGCAAGCGCAGCGATCGGATCGACCAGATGGATTTCACCGCGCCGGACGCGGTGCAAGGCGGGGCGGATGGGCGTTTCGCCGGCCCGTTCACCGAGGCTGAGCAGAGTTGAGAATATGCTGTGTGTGTTGTTGGAGCCGATTATCCCATCATGAGGACATGCTCTTGTGACCGCGGGCGCTCACTTCTGCCGATCTTCCGAGGTGATTCGGGTGCGCCGCCCGAACGCAGTGGTTAAAGGCTGGGCGGTTTCGACGCGCAGCGAGGTTGTGAGTAAATAATAATCATTATGCTTATATAATAAGTAGAGACACGATTTAAATTTTTGGCAGCCACATGAATATAGCTTTTAAATAGGCATGTTTGATTGCCTTCGCGCTAAGTTTTCAACATTTTCGATGAAATAGCCACCGTTACGAGAGTTTGCCTTTGCCTATGCCGATGGCATGGCCTTTGATGCGGGTCTTGAGCACGGCCGCTTTGGTGGCGGTGTGCCGAGACCGCATCATGGGGGCCTGCAGTTCCGATGGTGGACTGCATGGGCGAAGCAGGGGAGGCAACATGAAAATCGTGATGGCGATCATTAAGCCGTTCAAGCTCGATGACGTGCGCGAGGCGCTTACTGCGGCCGGCGTGCATGGAATGACTGTGACCGAAGTGAAAGGCTACGGCCGACAGAAAGGACATACAGAAATTTACCGCGGCGCCGAATATGCCGTGCAATTTCTGCCCAAATTGAAGATCGAAGTGGCTCTTCCCTCAGATCTTGCCCCGGCCGCAGTCGAAGCGATCGCGTCGGCCGCCCGCACGGGCGAAATCGGTGATGGCAAGGTCTTCGTCGTACCTCTCGATCATGCCTACCGCATCCGCACCGGCGAACGCGACGCCGACGCCATCTGAAAATACCTTCAATATCCAGGAGTGAGAGATGAAGCTTGTTCCGCTTTCCCGGACCGCGTGGGTCGCCGGTCTCGGGCTCCTCGGCGTCATTGCGCTGAGCACGATGGCCCTTGCCGATACAGTGGCCGCGCCCGTTCCCAACAAGGGCGATACTGCCTGGATGCTCACATCGAGCGCTCTCGTTTTGATGATGTCGGTTCCCGGCCTTGCCTTATTCTACGGTGGCCTTGCGCGCACCAAAAATGCTCTGTCCATTTTCACGCAGGTCTTTGCGATCGTGGCGATGGTCGGCATCTTGTGGTGCCTCTATGGCTATTCAATCGCGCTCGGCGATACGAGCGGTCCCTATGTGGCCTATATCGGCAGTCTCGGTAAGGCCTTCCTGAAGGGCGTCACCCCGGACTCGGTGGTCGCGACCTTCTCGAATGGCGTCGTCATTCCGGAATATGCCTATATGGTTTTCCAGATGACATTCGCGATGATCACGCCGGCGCTGATCATCGGCGGCCTTGCGGAGCGGACCAAATTTTCGGCGATCATGCTGTTCATCTTCCTCTGGGTCTCGCTGATCTATTTCCCGATCGCGCATTGGGTTTGGGCTGTCGCCGCACCTGATGATGTCGCGGCGGCGGCAAAGGCTCTGGCCGCGGCTGCCACGCCTGCGGCCAAGGCGGCGGCGCAAGCCAAGCTCGACTCGGTCACGTCCGCCGCAGGCTGGCTTGCTCAGGCCGGTTCGCTCGATTTCGCCGGCGGCACCGTCGTCCATATCAACTCCGGTATCGCTGGTCTTGTCGGGGCTCTGATCGTTGGGCCGCGCTTGGGGCATGGCAAGGAATCCTTCCCGCCGCATTCGCTCACGATGACGATGATCGGCGCCTCACTTCTGTGGGTCGGGTGGTTTGGCTTCAATGCCGGGTCAAACCTCGAGGCGAATGGCGCGACGGCTTTGGCCTTCGTGAATACGATGGTTGCGACCTGCGCCGCGGCGCTCTCCTGGCAATTTGTCGAATGGATCGTCAAGGGCAAGCCCTCGATGCTGGGCCTCGTCTCTGGCGCGGTTGCCGGTCTCGTCGCTGTCACGCCGGCTTCCGGCTTTGCCGGGCCGATGGGGGCGATCGTCCTCGGCTTGATCGTGTCGCCGATCTGCTTCTTCTTCGTCTCGGTGATCAAGAACAAGTTTGGCTATGACGATGCGCTCGATGTCTTCGGGGTTCACTGCATCGGCGGCATCACCGGCGCTTTGGCAACCGGCATTCTGGTCAATCCGGTGCTCGGCGGTGTCGGCATTACGGATTATACCAATTTCGCTCACGGCAATGCTGGCACTTATGATCTCGTGACCCAGATGATTGCCCAGGGCAAGGCCGTGCTTGCGACCCTGCTTTATTCGGGCATTGGTTCCGCGATCCTCTACAAGGTCGTCGATCTGCTCGTCGGCTTGCGTCCGAAGCCGGAGGCCGAGCGCGAAGGTCTCGACGTCACCGATCACGGCGAGCGCGCCTATAATTATTGATCGACTGCCGATCAATATTCGATTGTTGATCGCGGCGGAGAGCATATCTCCGCCGCGATATTTTTTGGCAATGGCTTGTCTGCGCCGTCCCGTCATCATGGAGCGATGGCGCAGCGCGCGCTCCGATGTCTCGCTGATGAGAACATGTTCCAACACATCGAATTTGAGTGTTTATTCTGGATCGAATGATTCCCGCGGATCGGCAGACGCTGGAAATCTCGCGAGGCGTGGCATCTGAAGATTGCGCGTGACCTGCTCGCGCTGATCATCCGCTATGACGTCGATCATATTGCGCTTCGACGCGCGGGCGCCAACGAGGCGGACGCTGCCAAATCGTCATGCCCAATTGTTATGGCAAGTCGTCTTGGCAAATTGTCTTGGCAAATCGCGCCTCGAATCGGACCCGTTGCGGGGCTGTGCGAAGGCTTTTTGTGAGCACGCTGAAACACATAGACCGATCGAGGCATGTCTGAAAATGCCGTCCTCGATGCTGCGTTTTGCGTGACGGGTCCTTGGGCCGCGCAAATCGCTGGCACCAAACGAGACCGCTGAAGCCCAGCCTTACCGCGACGATCCGCTTCTCTCTTTCGGACCGCAGGGATGCGCCGACGTTCGTATGGGCTTTTTCGGGACATGCCCAAGGCGCGCAGGCTCGCGACGGTGTGCTCATATTTTCAACAAGGAATATCAATGCAATATGATTATCTACTGTTCAGCTACAGCTATATAAAAAAGCATAATATATATATGAAAGCATATGATATATAATTGATCAGCTTTGTCATGTATAATAAGTGATATTTTTAGCACATAATGGCTAAATCAAGTTCATGATTACATAAATTGAATATAAAATAGGCATTTGCTTGGTAGTTTGCCTTGCCTAGCTTCGCCCATGCGCGCATTTTTGACGCAATTGGTATGTCAGGTTGAAGGAGCTGTTTATGAGACTGCCTAATATCACGGCTGCGTTTGCGCTTGCGCTTCCGATTAGCCTGGCAGGGGGGGCCGCCTTCGCCTCGGATCTGCCAAATACGAAGGCGCCGCCCGCGCCGCCTCCGCCAGCCGGTTGGTGGGA
>DAIESR010000089.1 GCA_027346205.1 Beijerinckiaceae bacterium | reverse complement strand
GTCGCCGGCATGTCCGATTTCGGATCGCGATAGAGCGGCACCAGCTCTTCGAGCGGCAGGTCGCCGATGACAATGCCCGCCGCATGGGTCGAGGCGTTGGAATAGAGCCCTTCCAGCGTCTCGGCGATCTTCAGCATTTGCGCCACGCGCGGCTCGGCGGCGGCCGCCTCCTTGAGCCGCGGCTCGCTCTCGATCGCCTGCTTGAGATTGACGGGCGCGGCTGGATTCTGCGGCACGAGCTTGGCCAATTTATCGACCTGGCCAAGCGGCATTTCGAGCACGCGGCCGACGTTGCGCATCACGCCGCGCGCGAGAAAGGAGCCAAAGGTGATGATCTGTGCCACCCTGTCCTCGCCATAGCGGCGGCGCACGTAACGAATGACCTCGTCGCGCCGATCCTGACAGAAATCGATGTCAAAATCCGGCATGGACACGCGTTCGGGATTGAGAAAGCGCTCGAAGAGAAGGCCAAAGCGCAGGGGATCGAGATCGGTGATGGTCAAAGCATAGGCGACGAGTGAGCCGGCCCCGGAGCCCCGCCCCGGCCCGACCGGAATCCCTTGCGTTTTCGCATATTTGATGAAATCCGCGACGATCAGGAAATAGCCGGGGAATTGCATCTTCACGATAACGGCAAGCTCGAAGGCGAGCCGCTCCTTATAGGTCTCCTCCGCCAGGCCCGGCGCCGTTCCATGTGCCGCGAGCCGCGCCGTAAGCCCCGCCTCCGCCTGGCGGATCAGTTCGGCGGCCTCGTCCTCGGTGCCGCCTGCTGAGCCAAAGCGCGGCAGGATCGGCTTGCGCGTCAACGGCCTATAGGCGCAGCGCATTGCGATCTCGACGGTATTCTGCAACGCCTCCGGCAGATCGGCAAAGACCGCTCCCATTTCCGCCCGCGTCTTGAACCGATGCTCGGGTGACAACCGGCGGCGACCGGCATCGCCGATCACAGTGCCATCGGCAATGCAGAGCAGCGCATCATGCGCCTCATATTCGGAGGCGGCACCGAAATAGGCCTCATTGGTAGCGACCAGCGGAAGGCCATGGCGGAAGGCCAAATCGAGAAGCTGCGGCTCGATCGCACGTTCCTGCACGAGCCCGTGGCGTTGCAGTTCGATATAGAGTCGACCCCGGAAAAGCCCTTCCAGACCTGCGAGCCGACGCTCCGCAATCTCTGGCAGTCCGGCGCCTAGACTGCGATCCAGCGCGCCGGTGGGACCGCCCGACAGCGCGATCAACCCTTCGCAGCGACTTTCGAGCCGCGCCAAGGCGACATGCGGCAGATCTCCCGGCGACGGGTCGAGCCAGGCGCGCGAAGCGAGATGCATGAGATTGCGATAGCCCGCCTCGTCCTTGGCGAGCAAAACGAGCCCGGCTCGACCTGCCCCGGTCTCGTCGCCGCGGGGGGCGATCTGCGCGCCATCGCCGAAATCGACCGTGAGGTGAATGCCGATGATCGGCTGAACACCCTCTTTCGCAAGCTTTTCGGAAAATTCCAGGGCGCCGAACAGGCTGTTGGTGTCGGTCATGGCCAAGGCCGGCATGGAATCGGCAACGGCAAATTTGGCGAGCCGCGCAATCGACAAAGCCCCTTCCCGCAGAGAGAAGGCGCTGTGAACATGAAGATGAACGAAACCCACAACTTGATGCGCGCGAACGAGCGCAGTTGTAAAAGCCGCACCCACCGCCGAGGCAGACGCCGCCCTGGTCTGCTCGCTATCGCCCGCAGTCGCCTTCACATTTCCCTCGCTTGCCAAAGCCGCTCGCCGTTCCGAAACGCATCGCCGCCCAAAGGCCACACGTTTTGTGCCGTCGCGCGGCTTTTTGGCCTACGCGTGGTTCTAGCCTAAAGCCATTGTGGTGAACTCAGAAGCTTATGACGCCGCTCTCAACAGCCAATTCTCAGCCGCCGCCCATCGGACTGACAATGAGCGCGCAGGCCGCGATGAAGCCGACGAAAACACCCAAGGAGCCGAGCTCCAAAAGATCCAAAATGAAAGCCCGCATCGGACACTCCCCAATCATCGCGATGTTCGTATAATATTCTTGTTTTGTTCTAAATCAAGCAAGAATTTAGCGCTGAAAAAACGCCTCAATCTTAGAAAATTACATATTACCAATATCTTGTGTCAGATGATGAAATGTTTCACTTTATGTTCGCATGTTGAAACTGGGGATAAAGCAAAAGCGTCACAATAAATTGACACAGATTTGCCAGCGCTTGCCCCTCGTCCCCATCTCGAAACAAGCTTTGCGCCAGAGCATGTTCCGGCCAGTGCAATCCCAGCGTTGAGCAAGGACAATTCACCCTTTCGGCGACACGGCTTCTCTGCCGAGGACGTCCAGAACATGGATGATCGGATCGGGGGCAACCGCCAAAGGCGGTGCAAAAGGCTCCTCATGCGTGGCAAGCAGGCCGATCACGAAAATCAGGCTCAATGTCCAGATCGTGAGAGCGGCGATCTGTGGCCTCTTGGCGTCGAGATGGACGACCGCGACCGCGATTTGGCTGGTCACTGCCAAGGCGAGAACGAGAAGCCACTTGACGTCTTCGGACGCGTCGCGCGAAAGCGAAAGGCGCAGATCCCGAGCGCTGCGGACCGCAAGCCCCGAGTCGAGCAGCAGCCGGCGAAGATCGCCATTGCCGACGCGGCTCAGATCGAGCCGTGCAATGGTCTTGAGCAGCCGATCGAGCGCGAGCTCCGCCTCTGGTGCGGCGTTCTGATGCGCCATGCTCGGCCATTCCTTACCGACGACGGCTTTGGCATAATTGCGCACGGCTCCGACAAGCGGCTCGCGCGGCAGTTCGAAGGTCTCGGCAAGCACTGTCAAGGAAATGAGACTGTCGGCTTCGGCGCGCACAGCCGCCGCCGCACGGCGCTCGCGATCCAAAATGTCATTGGCGAGAAAGCCAAGAAGAATACCGAAGATCACCGCCACAGTGCCGACGAAGGGCGCGACAATGCCTTTGATCTTCTGCACACTCGGTCCGGTTCTACGGCCAAAGCACAAAAGGACGAGCGCACCCGCGATCGCACCGAAGAGAAACACGAGGCTCAGCAGCATCGCTGGCACGGGCAGAGCGAGCCAAGAAACTATCATCACCTCTCCGCGACATCGCGCGCGGGGCCACCGGCCCAGCCTAAACGACGCACCGCAATTTTACGTGGGAATCGACGCGCGTGCATATTGAGAAATAGCATAAAAGCCCTTCCACAAAGGCAAGAGGCCGAGAGCTTCGCAGCTTTCGGCCTCCCCACGCATTTCCAGACGCAGCGGGCATAGGGTCTTTGTCAGAAAAAGCGCGGGAAAAACCCAACCGGCCCTTGCCGGCGCGGGTCATGTACCCGTATTTTTTTCAAGCTGAGCTTCCGATTGTGCGTGCCCATTCGGTATGTCGCACAGTCGAGATCGACACAGCCTCGATCTCGCAATCGATGCGACGCGGTGCATCACCAATGGTGCCGATGATGATGGCGGTACCAGCGATGCCCTCGCCAATAGGGGTGATGATAGTAGCCCCAACCCCAATAGGGGCGATGATAATAGCCCCAACCCCAATAGGGGCCCGGCACCCAACGGCACCCCCAATAGCCGCAAATATAGCGGATATGCTGACCCCCCTGCTGCGCCTCGGTGGTTTGCGCAGCGGCAGGATCAAGGCCGCGCATTGGCATGGCCGATACGGTCTCGGTGGCAAAGCCCAGGCCGCTCAACGCAAGACCGGCGGCGAGGGCCATCTTGATTTGACTGTTCATGTTTTCCTCCAACAGCTCTGGAGCCCGCAACAGCCAGCATGGCGCAGACGACCTGAACGCTGGCTGAAGGGCGTGCCTAGCCTAGACCTAATGCGCAGCGCTTCCGTGCGGATCCGCACATCTCGTTTCGGCTAAGCTCAGAATCTCAACGGAGAATCTGTTGCAGGAAACGGCGCGTGCGCGCGTGCTGTGGCGTCTCGAAAAAGGCATTCGGCCGATTGATTTCGACGATCTCGCCAGCATCCATGAAGATCACGCGATCGGCGACCTTCCGCGCAAAATCCATTTCATGCGTCACGCAGATCATCGTCATGCCCTCGCCGGCAAGATCGACGATAATGTCGAGCACTTCCTTGACCATTTCCGGATCGAGCGCCGAGGTCGGCTCATCGAACAGCATGAGCTTTGGCCCCATGCACAGAGCGCGCGCAATCGCGACGCGCTGCTGCTCACCGCCCGACAATTGACCAGGATATTTGCCGGCATGATCGGCCATGCGCACGCGTTCGAGAAAATGCCGCGCTTTGTCCACCGCCGCCGGCTTCGTCATCTTGCGCACCTCGATCGGCGCAAGCGTGCAATTCTCAAGCACAGTGAGATGCGCGAACAAATGAAAATGCTGAAACACCATGCCGACATCGCGGCGGATTTCGCTGATGGCGGCAATGTCTTGCGTGAGCTCATGGCCGGCAACGATGATCGCGCCCTCTTGGTGCTCTTCGAGACCATTGATGCAGCGGATCAACGTGGATTTGCCCGATCCAGAAGGACCGCAAATGACGATCCTTTCACCTTCCGCGACGGCAAGATCGATGTCGCGCAGAACATGAAAATCGCCATACCATTTGTTGACGCCGATCATTTCGACCGCCGCCGTCGCCGCGCGCTGCTCTTCCTCGGGAGCTTCCATCACCAATGGTTCCATCGCCCAAACGCCTGCAACCGAAGCGGCCTCATATCCCCTGCCCCACGGCAAGCCTGCGCTCCAGCAACAGCGAATAGCGCGCCATGGCAAAGCAGCACATGAAATAGAAGATCGCGGCGAAGACATAGGCCGTCGGCGTGATCGTCGGCCCACCCCAAGCAGGATCGAGTCTGGCGGAATCGACCGTGCGCAGAAAATCGAAAAGGCCGACGGTGGCGACGAGCGTCGTATCCTTGAACAGGCCGATGAATGTGTTGACGATGCCCGGGATCACCAGCCGCAGCGCCTGCGGCAATATCACGAGGCGCTGCATCGCCCAATAACGCAAGCCGAGCGCTTGCGCCGCTTCGCCCTGGCCTTTCGGCAGCACCTGCAGGCCACCGCGCACGACTTCCGCCATATAGGCCGAAGCGAAGAGGGCGACACCGACGAGAGCGCGCAAGAGCTGGTTCGGCACCGCAGATTCGGGAAGAAACAGCGGCAGCATCGTATTGGCCATGAAGAGCACCGTGATCATCGGCACCCCACGCAAAACCTCGATATAGATAATACTCGTGATCCGCAGCAGCGGCATCTGCGACCGGCGCGCGAGTGCGAGCAGGACCCCGAGCGGCAGCGAGATGACGATACCGGTCAAAGCCACGATCAGCGTGACAAGAATGCCGCCCCAAAGGTCGCTCGGCACGCGCAGGAGACCGAACGCTGGGACGCCTGCGAGCAAAATCAACGCAATGACAGGATAGGCCAAGAAAAATAGGCGCACCGCATGCCACCGACCGGGTGCCGAAGGCGCAAGCTGCC
>DAIESR010000088.1 GCA_027346205.1 Beijerinckiaceae bacterium | reverse complement strand
TCCGCGGCGGCCGCGTCAAGGATTTGCCCGGCGTACGTTATCATATCCTGCGCGGCGTGCTCGATACGCAGGGCGTGAAGAACCGTAAGCAGCGCCGTTCAAAATATGGCGCCAAGCGGCCGAAGTAAGCCGCTGAAACGCGCGTGGTGCGGGTTCGCGCCGCGGATGTATGAGAATAGGATGGGTTTTCGGGGAGGGCGCTGGTCGTGCTCCCAATGCGGCAAAGGGGCATCGCCTGTCCTAAAGCCGGATACGAACGATACCGAACAGTTTAAGGACGAACGACATGTCGCGCCGCCATCGGGCCGAGAAGCGGGAAATCATTCCGGACGCTAAATTCGGTGATGTCATTCTCGCTAAATTCATGAATTCGATCATGTATGACGGCAAGAAGTCGGTTGCCGAAACGATCGTCTATGGCGCCTTCGATATCATCGAAGCAAAGACGCGAGCCGAGCCGCTGCCGGTCTTCCGCCAGGCGCTCGAGAATGTCGCTCCGGCGATCGAGGTGCGTTCGCGGCGCGTCGGGGGTGCCACCTACCAGGTGCCTGTCGAAGTGCGGCCTGACCGGCGTCAGGCGCTTGCTATCCGTTGGATCATCAATGCCGCGCGCGGTCGCAATGATAAGACCATGGTCGATCGCCTTTCGGCGGAAATCATGGACGCTGCGAACAATCGCGGCAATGCCGTGAAAAAACGAGAAGATACGCATAGGATGGCGGAAGCCAACCGCGCCTTCTCACATTATCGTTGGTAGGCCTAAAGCTTCTTTCGCTTTTGAAGGAATTGTCCCATGCCGCGCATCCATTCGATCCAAGACTACCGAAATTTCGGTATCATGGCCCATATCGACGCGGGCAAGACCACGACGACCGAGCGTATCCTCTTCTATTCCGGCAAGTCGCATAAGATCGGCGAGGTCCATGAGGGCGCCGCCACGATGGACTGGATGGAGCAGGAGCAAGAGCGCGGCATCACGATCACATCGGCGGCGACCACGACGTTTTGGAACGGTAAGCGCCTGAACATTATCGACACGCCTGGCCACGTCGATTTCACGATCGAGGTCGAACGCTCGCTCCGCGTCCTCGATGGGGCCGTTTGCGTGCTCGATGGTAATCAGGGGGTCGAGCCGCAGACTGAAACCGTCTGGCGCCAAGCCGATAAATATAATGTGCCGCGCATCGTCTTCGTCAACAAGATGGACAAGATTGGTGCGGACTTCTTTCGCTGCGTGGACGATATCAAGACCAAGGTGGGTGGCCGGCCTGTTTGCGTCCAATTGCCGATCGGGTCGGAGACGGATTTCAAGGGCATCATCGATCTCGTCCGTATGAAGGCGGTTGTCTGGGAAGACGAGGCGCTCGGCGCCAAATATCATGACGAAGAGATTCCGGCCGATCTCGTCGACAAGGCTGTCGAATATCGACAGATGCTGATCGAGGCCGCCGTCGAACTCGACGATGATGCGATGACCGCCTATCTCGATGGGACGGAGCCAGACGAGGCCTTGTTGAAGAGTCTCATCCGCAAGGCGGTGAAGACGATCGTTTTCATTCCGGTTCTCTGTGGTTCGGCCTTCAAGAACAAAGGCGTGCAGCCACTCCTCGACGGTGTGGTCGATTATCTGCCCTCGCCGCTCGATCGCGAGGCGATCAAAGGCGTCGATTTCAACACGGGTGAGGAGATCGTTCGTCATCCCACCGATGAAGAGCCGCTTTCCGTGCTGGCCTTCAAGATCATGGACGATCCTTTCGTCGGCACGATCACTTTCGCACGCGTCTATTCCGGTCGTCTCGACTCGGGCACGACTGTGCTCAATTCGACCAAGGATAAGAAGGAGCGGATCGGCCGCATGCTGCTCATGCATGCGAACAATCGCGAAGACATCAAGGAAGCCTATGCCGGCGACATTATTGCGCTCGCTGGCCTCAAAGACACGCGTACTGGTGACACGCTCTGCGATCCCAATCGCGCGGTGATCCTCGAGCGGATGGAGTTCCCTGATCCGGTCATCGAGATCGCGATCGAGCCCAAGACGAAGACGGATCAAGAGAAGCTGGGCATTGCTCTGGCGAAGCTCGCTGCCGAAGATCCGTCATTCCGTGTCTCGACCGATCAGGAATCCGGCCAGACCATTCTCAAGGGAATGGGCGAACTCCACCTCGACATCAAGGTCGATATTCTCAAGCGGACCTATAAGGTCGATGCGAATATCGGTCAGCCGCAGGTTGCCTACCGCGAGAAGATGACCAAGCGTGTGGAAATCGATTACACGCATAAGAAACAGACTGGCGGTACCGGCCAGTTTGCGCGGGTCAAGGTGATCTTCGAGCCGAACGAACCCGGCGCTGGCTCGGCCTTCGAATCCAAGATCGTCGGTGGCGCGGTGCCGAAGGAATATATCCCCGGCGTCGAAAAGGGCCTGGAGAGCGTGCTGTCCTCCGGCGTGGTCGCCGGCTTCCCAATCGTCGACGTCAAGGTTCAGCTCATCGACGGCAAGTATCACGACGTCGACTCGTCGGCGCTGGCCTTCGAAATCGCAACCCGCGCATGCTTCCGCGAGGCGTTGCAGAGGGGCAAGTCGGTCCTGCTCGAGCCGATCATGAAGGTCGAGGTGGTGA
>DAIESR010000478.1 GCA_027346205.1 Beijerinckiaceae bacterium | reverse complement strand
ATGTACTGGCGGTTTTGTCTGAGGCGATGCAACCCGCATGATGCCGAATGGGGCGCTTCGCGCCTAAGGCCCCTAGCCTTTATGGCCTTCGCGCCTGTGGCCCCGCACCTTTCGAAGGTCGCGGGGCTTTTTATTTTGGATCGCATCGATCGAGCGGATGTTTTGATCATGTGCTTGGGAGGATTGACATGGCCAAGGGACAGAAGCGCAGCAACAAAGAAATTCGAAAACCGAAGAAGGACAAGGAGCCCGTCGCGCCGCCCGTCGGCATGACGAAAGGCATTGTCGCTTCGATCGGCAGCCAGAAAAAGAAAAGTTGAACGCATCTCACATGCGTTTGTGGAGCGCGATATTTCCAGCGCTCCAAGGAGGTCGCTCATGCGGTATCTCGGTGAGCTCAGAGGCAGCGGCCTTGTCATGTGCGATGGCAAGGCGGTGGCGCGGGCGTCCTATGACTTTGACGGATATCTCCAGCCGAAGGCTGGGGTCACGAGCTGCGGCGAGATTCGCCTCGCGGCAAATGTTTTGAGGGATGTGTTCGGTCGCCGCGATGTCCAATTGCGCACCGATGATGGCCGCCTTCTCGATCTCAAATTTTCTGAAAAGAAGCTGCTTGCGGCCTCCGAAACAGCCCATGTGGATGTCACCGGCGAATTGCCTGTACCGCAAGATTGGCAGCACTGAGACGCGCGCGGAAATTCAGCGCGGATCTGCCTCGCCTCGTCGACGAGGGCTGTGCCAATGCAGACACCATATCGCTTTCCCGAACCGGCGTGCAGAATCGCACTTTTGCCGAATTGCGCTTGCTGAAGCGGCGTGCTACCCGCGCGCCATGCTGGAAGGCCTGCCTCCGAATAACGCCGCCCATGTGATGCGTCTTAGCTGCGACGAAGACATGGCTCGTCGCATCGCCGATATCATCGTCGAAACCTTCGATCCTGCCGAGACCGCGGCCGCCGCCTTCGAAGAAGAGCCGCCTGTGCGCAAGGATTGGAAGGCCGGGCTCTGGGTCGTTGAAGCCTATTTCGGTCATGCGCCGGACGAGGCCCAGATCCGTGCCCTGGTCGCTTGCGCCGCAGGTCCTGTCGCGGCGGCGGCGGTGCGTTTCGAGAGAGTTGAAACATGTGACTGGATTGCGGCTTCGCTCGCCGGGCTGACGTCTGTCCGCGCCGGGCGATTTATTCTGCATGGCGGGCATGACCGTGGCGCCGTGCGGCCGAACGACATCGCGATCGAGATCGAAGCGGCGCTCGCCTTCGGCACAGGCCATCATGGATCGACTCGCGGCTGTCTTCTCACTCTCGATCGATTGGCGAAGCGGCGCTCGCCGCAGGCGATCCTTGATGTCGGTACCGGCAGCGGTGTGTTGGCGATTGCCGCGGCGCGCTTGTTTCATAGACCCGTGCACGCCGGCGACATCGATCCGGTGGCCGTCGCAGCGGCATGCGCCAATGCCAGGCTCAATGGCGTCGCTCATCTGGTGCGGCCGGTCGTGGCGCGCGGATTGCGTCATCCTTCCCTGCAAGCTGGGGCACCTTACGATCTTGTCTTCGCCAATATTCTCGCCCGGCCTTTGCGCCAGCTCGCGACTGCGATTGAGCCTCTCCTAGCCCCCGGTGGTGCGGTCATTTTGTCCGGGCTTCTCGCCTGCGACGTCGCGGGTGTCGTCTCCACTTATCGCTCGCAAGGCCTCGCGCTCGTCGGGCATCTCGACATAGACGGTTGGGCGACGCTCCTGATGCAGCGCGGTATCTAGAGCATCAGACCCGCAACGGGTTTCCACCTGTGGGTCTGATACTCTAGCATCGCCGAGATAGCCGTCGTCAGAGGAGCGCCAAAATGAGTGCAGACAAAGGGGTCGTCATTGTCGGCGCGGGGCATGGCGGCGTGCAGCTCGCCGCGTCCCTGCGGGAAGAAGGCTATCAGGACAAGATCATCCTTCTCGGTGACGAGAAGGACCCACCCTATCAAAGGCCGCCTCTCTCCAAAGCCTTCATGAAGCATGAGACGCCCGAAGATGGCGTCCTGCTGCGCGGTCCGGATTTCTATCATCAGCAGAAGATCGAACTTTGCCTCGGCGAAAGAGCGATCGAGATCGATCGCGCCGCCCGTCGGCTGCGGCTGGCATCGGGTTCCGTGCTCGAATTTTCGAAACTCGCCTTAGCGACCGGTGGCATGCAGCGACAATTGCGTCTTGATGGTGCCGATCTCGACGGCGTGTTCTCGCTGCGTACTATGGCGGAAGCGCGAGTCCTGCGCGACTGGCTCGACATCGCGCAAAATGTCGTCATCATCGGCGCCGGCTTCATCGGCCTCGAATTCGCCGCGACTGCGGCCGCCAAAGGCTGCAAGGTCGATGTCATCGAGCTTGCGACGCGGCCCATGGCGCGCGCCGT
>DAIESR010000074.1 GCA_027346205.1 Beijerinckiaceae bacterium | reverse complement strand
GTAAAACGATTATTTTACAGCACGCCGCCGACGGTTGCATAAGCATATGATCCACCCCGGAAAAAGCGACTAGATCACGATGATTTTGGATTGAATCAATCCAAAATCATCGTGATCGATTCCAATAAATTAGAGCGGGATAGGCAGATAAGTTTACGCAATCTGCATGAACTTGATTGCGCCGGAAAACCGGTTTCCACTTTATCCTCATCCCGCTCTAGGCACGAACATGTTCTTTTAGGAGACAGGTAAGCTCAGCGATACAAGCCTCGACTCGGATGATGGTCGCCTCTGTCGTCTCCGAAGAATCGCTTCCTGTATGCATCCGCTCGGACTTCAGCATCTCTAGAGCGTTTTCCGCTCATGATGGATCGTAGCCTGCGGCGGCGAAGAAGTTTGCGCATTGTTTTGGTGTGAATGTCGGAAGCAGAGCTCCGATCATGTTCCAAAGGCCGTCGACGGTGCGTTCGGCGGCCTTGCGCAAATGGGCCTTCAGTTTGGAGAAGGCCTTCTCGATCGGGTTGAGGTCGGGGCTATAAGGCGGCAGGTAGAGAAGCTTCGCGCCTGCCGCTTCGATGGCTGCGCGGACGCCGGCACCCTTGTGGCTACCGAGATTATCCATGATCACGATATCGCCAGGCGTAAGCGTCGGGACGAGGAATTGATCGATATAAGCCTGGAAGGCTGTGCCATTGATCGGTCCATCGAGGACCAGGGGTGCGACCATTCCTGTCAGCCGCAGCCCGGCGACGAAGGTCGTCGTTTTCCAATGACCATGCGGAATGCCGGCGCGAAGCCGTTCCCCTTTGGGAGCGCGCCCACGTGACCGGGCCATGTTGGTCGAAGCCCAAGTCTCGTCGATGAAGACGAGATGTTCGGGATCGAGGTCGAGCTGACCGTCGAACCAATCTTCTCGCCGCTTCAGAATGTCCGGGCGATCTTGCTCGCTGGCGTGCGCGGTCTTTTTTTCCACGTGATGCCGTGGCGGTCGAAGAAGCGCCAGAGCGTGCCGATGCCGAAGCGATGTCCGTGTTCGGCGAGCTTCGCTTGAAGCTCCGTCAGCGTGATGTCGCAGGTCTCGTTCACCAGCGCCAGGATCAGATCGGCCTGCGCCTCGATGCGTGCCGACAAATGGTCGCCGCCCCGAGGCTTGGATGCGGCGCTCCCTGTCTCGCGCTCACGCGCGCACCAGCGAATGGCGCTCGCTGCGCTAACGCCAAAGCGCTCCGCCGCTTGCCTACGAGACATGCCGTTCGAAACGGCGGCAACGACGCGTTCACGCAGATCGAGCGAAAGGGGCTTCTTGGACATGCATGCCGGCCTCCTTCGCCAGCATGCAGTTTGAATCAGAACACAGCCGATTCGGGAATCCCCCAACGATTCATGACGCACGGAAACCGCTCTAGCTGCCGCACGAGCGTGGACCGCATCACGATCCAATCCTCAATCAGATCTTTGATCGTCACCATAGGAGCCACCCATATTGTTTTCAGCTTAACATACAGGAAGCAGATGATGATGGGGAGTGGGTCGTCCGGCACAGCCAATTTCAAACTGAGGCTCTACCAGCCAAGATCACGCTGACGTCATAAGGGTTGAAGTCAATTGGCTGCGATCAGATGAAAGAAGCTTCCTGTGACCTGGCCGCGGACACTGCCGGCGAGGCTTGGCGTCGAGCCATAGGCATCGTTGAGAATCGCCAGAGGCTCATCCTCTCCCTTTTCGGCGATGGTCGCATAATGGAATTCATGGCCCCGAAGCCTTGCGCCGCGCGGACCTAAAGCTGTGTCAGTCAAGAGTTCCACGTCGCGATAGCCGAGATTGAGCCGGCGTTTCTCAAATGACGTGGTCAGGCCGAGGAGGCC